>CAMCER010000186.1 GCA_945873875.1 uncultured Clostridia bacterium | reverse complement strand
ATGATTTTTGATTTCTGCAGCTTTTCGGGAAAGCATTCCCTCAAAACCGCGCTGTCATAAAGTATACATTAAATGAGCAGGCTGTGTCAACCTGTAAAAAACTCAGCGGCAGGTCACGTTGCATTTACGGCGGTTATAAAGTATCATGTTAGCAGGAAATGAGCATGGGGCGCCGGAAAAAGGCGTCATAAAAAGGAGATGAAGATGCGGACTCAGCATTACAGATTCAAACGGAGATTCTTCGTTATCCTGGGGGTCTTCATAGTCTGCACCATAGCGTTCATCGCGCTGATGGTAAGCTGCACGGACACCAGTGAGAAAGAAAAGGAAAAAGCCGAAGAAGTGCCTGTATATAAGGCATCGCTGGTAGCATTCGGAGATGACCTTTTCCACGACACGGTCTACCAGGCATATGAAAGCGACGGATATGATTTTTCACCTATATTCGAGAACGTGAAGAAAGATATCGACAAGGCAGATATAGCATGTATCAACCAGGAGACTATGCCGGTAAAAAGCGACTATTCAGGTTATCCGCTGTTCGGAACGCCGATCCAGATAATCGACACACTCCACGACACAGGCTTTGATGTGGTACTGCAGGCTTCCAACCACTCGGCGGACAGAGGAAGCGATGCCATTACCACTATGCTTGATTACTGGGAGAAATACCCCAAGGTGAAAGTGCTGGGCGCTCATAAGACAGAAGAAGACGCGGACAAGATCAAAGTCCTGAAGAAGAACGGCATGACCTTCGCGCTTCTGAACTATACATATGATCTCAACGGTCTGTCTCTTCCGGAAGGAAAAGAGTATATGATCGACATGCTGGATGAGGAACATAAAGAAAAGATAAAAGAGGACATCAAAAAGGCCTCTAAATACGACTTTACCATCGTGTTCCCTCACTGGGGCATCGAATATCAGTATGAACCGAACGAGGAGCAGGAGGAATGGGCTCAGTTCTTTGCAGACGAAGGCGTTGATGTAGTCATCGGCATGCACCCGCATGTCATCGAGCCGGTGAAAAAGATCAAAGGCAAGGACGGCAATGTGATGGTCTGCTTCTATTCTCTGGGCAACTTCGTGTCATGCCAGAACGAGGTGGACACCATGCTGGGCGGAGAAGCGAAAGTCGACTTCATAAAGGACAAAGACGGGGCCAGAGTCGAGCATTACGACTTTGAGGGAACTGTGACACAGATAGGCTCAGGCTTCGATCATTTCACGACGTACAAACTGTCAGACTATACAGAAGAGCTGGCATCAGAGAACTATATCAGATCTCTTGCAAGTTCGGAATTCTCTCTGAAGGTGCTTAAGGATCTGTTCCAGGAGATAACCGGAGGCGAGACATCCGGCGACCTGACCATGGATGAGCCTGAAAGCGACGACGGCCAGAACGAAGACGGCGGAAGTGATGACAGCGATGAGAGTGAAGATACTTCCATGACGGGGCTGGATCAGGCTGCCTGAACCTTGACTTGAAGGCGGGCTGCGTGTTATCATCAAACGGTGTTAAAAAAACGGTTCAAAACCGGAAAAATATAAACTATAAAAGCAGATTGGAGAATCAAATCATGGAAAGAATCAAGACTCTGGAAACTCGTGATCTGTGCAGCAGCGCAGAAAACGGCGGATGCGGCGAATGCCAGACTTCCTGCCAGTCAGCATGCAAGACAAGCTGTGGAGTTGCAAATCAGAATTGCGAAAACAGCGAGAAATAAGAAACTTGTATCAGAAAGTGCTGCCTGAAGGGCAGCATTTTTCTTAGGAAAAAGCACCGGCACTGAGGATACAGATGCCGGCGCGGTTTCGCGGTCTTAAAAGGAGCATAGCGTGATCCATCAGTATAAATTAAACGGATATAACATAGTACTGGACACTTGTTCAGGCGCCATCCATGTGGTAGACGAAGTCGCCTACGACGTGATCGGGATGTTCGGACAGGAATCAGAAGAAAAAATCATAGAAACTCTGCTTGAAAGATATAAAGAAAGACCTGACGTGACAGAAGAAGACCTGCGCCTTTGTCTGGGCGATGTAAAAGCCCTGAAGGATGCAGGAAAGCTTTTCTCAGAAGACACTTTCGAACACATGGCAGGGACCTTCAAAGCCCGCTCGGGTAACGTGATAAAGGCCCTTTGTCTTCATGTCTCCCATACGTGCGACCTCAACTGTTCGTACTGTTTCGCCGGCCAGGGAAGATATCACGGAAAGCGTGACGTCATGAGCTTTGAGACGGGGAAAAGGGCTCTCGATTTTCTCGTGGAGAATTCCGGCAGCAGGACTAATCTGGAAGTGGATTTCTTCGGCGGCGAGCCTCTCATGAACTGGGAGGTGGTCAAGCAACTTGTTCAGTATGCCCGCAGCATTGAAAAAGAAAAAGGGAAGAATTTCCGATTCACTCTTACCACCAACGGCATGAAGATAGATGAGGATGTCATAGATTTTTCGAACAGAGAAATGAGCAACGTAGTGCTCAGCCTTGACGGCCGAAAAGAGATACACGATCTTACACGTGTAGACCCTGAAGGAAAGGGCAGCTACGACAGAGTCGTACCGAAATTCAAAGAATTCGTAAAGGCCCGCGGCGGCAAAAACTATTACATGCGGGGCACTTTCACACACGCAAATCCGGATTTCACTAAGGACGTGTTCCACATGGCTGACCTGGGATTCACCCAGCTGAGCATGGAGCCTGTCATCGGATCTCCTGATTCGCCGTCAGCACTGACCGGTGAAGACCTTGAGATCGTAAAGAAAGAATATGAGACTCTGGCTATAGATATGATCAGGAGAAGGAGAGAGGGAAAGCCCATAACCTTTTATCACTACATGCTTGATCTGACAGACGGGCCGTGTATATATAAGAGGATATCAGGCTGCGGCTCCGGCACTGAGTACATGGCAGTTGATCCATGGGGGAATCTCTATCCGTGCCATCAGTTCGTGGGCGAGGAAGGATATAAACTGGGAGACATATGGAGCGGCGTGACCAACGATCCCTTAAGAGAAGAGTTCCGCTCCTGCAACGTATACGCCAGGCAG
>CAMCER010000185.1 GCA_945873875.1 uncultured Clostridia bacterium | reverse complement strand
TGATAAATTACGGAATCGCAGTCACAGGAACACCGGCTGCAGATGACACGGTCGTTGTACATGTCCAGGCTAGCAAGATCGAGTTCGACGTTGTAGACATCGACTATGACGTACCGGTGAATGAGGCGCTTGACCACACTCTGGCGCTCTGGACATCAGACCTGTTATTGTACGATTCGATTCCGTTCTGCCCTGCCCAGAAACTGGTGTCCGTCAGAGAAGCGCTGCCGGCAGGAACATACAATATCACGCTGGATCACGGCGCATACGGCGGAGGAACAACCCAGGACAGCACATACCAGTTCACGACGACACAAGAGATCCCTGCAGGCGGCGGAATTAGGCACACATCCATAGGACAGTATCAGAGCAACGGATACAATAAAGGACAAATTATAGCAGGGACGTTCATCACATACGATGCGTCCTACAATATCATCGAGCAGGGGCTCGTCTGCACAGAAGGAAGCGGCGGAACCTCACTCGGAACGACTACGGCGTCAAATCCGACATACAAGACAGAAGCAAAACTGAACTTCACAGAAAGACAGTTCTATGGATCAAACAGATGGATCCATTCCGCAAACAAAGAATGGCTGAATTCCGATGCTCCAGGAGCAGCGTCCGGACAGATCGCCTCCTGGTGGGAAGCATCAGACGAATTCGATATGCCGGTCAGAAGCACGCTGCCGGGCTTCCTGCATGGGCTGGATCCTGCATTCAGAGCCATCATACAGAAGGTCAGAAAGAGAACGGCGAAATGCATCGCGGACGGATCCGGTTACGAGGACACAGAAGAACTGATATTCGAACCATCCATGACAGAACTTGGCTATGGCAAAAATAACAACATAAGTGAGACGGCTGCGAAAGCGGACGGAACGCTGAAGACGGAGCTGGCCTGGGACATGTTCATTGGAGCGTCAAATGATGATCGTATCAGATACCATGATGGCACGGCAAGATATTACTGGCTTCGCTCGCCGTACCCGTCGTACGCGGGCAGCGAGCGGAACGTGAACCCGTCGGGTGCGCTCAACGGCAACGGCGCGGGCAACACGTACGGGGTCTCCGCCGGCCTGTGCTTAGGTTAATCAGGAATCAAACTGCCCGAAGGGATGCAGACGACAGGCGCATCCCTCGGGCATCACTGTTGTTATGGAAGAAAAACCGAGAACAAGAAGAGATCGATATAAAATCGAACCGACACAGAAAACGAGAGTCGAAAAGGCCACAGACGAGATCGTGAAGAGAACGCTGGAAGTGCTCTGCAAAGAGGACGTGTTCCCTAAGAGATCGAGGTGGCTCATGGCGTACAAGATCGCAGACCTGATCAATGATTTTCACGGTTTCGTGCAGATAGCGAACGAGATCGAGGTCAGATCACATGCGGAATTCGTCGAAAGGCATAAATACCAGACATTGGCGATCGCGTTCCTGAAAGCGTCGGATGTGAAAATGACGCTGGCGGTGGATGTGATGAAAGCCAGCGCGAACAAGCTGGAGTTCTGGGCGGGGCAGTATAACGATACACTCCGCCAGCTCCAAGGCTGGCGCAACAAAGACGAGAAGAGATACGCCGAAAAATATGGAAGTCTCACGGAAGACGACAAAACTCAAATAGAACGGAGCATTCCGATTCTATAAGGGAGCCGGTCGATATTGACCCCTGTTCGCTCGCCGAACCCGTCGAACGCGAACAACGAGCGGAACGTGAACCCGTCGGGTGCACTCAACAACAACAACGCGAACAACACGAACGGGGTCTCAGCCGACCGTGAGTACGCGAGGATCGAGTAAGGAATAACTGAAAGCAAAGCTCTCACACAGGGGATCGGCTTCCTGACCGTAAGGCGAAAACAGGCTGTGCGGACAGTGGGCTGGAACGCGCTGCCGGGCGACCGGCATGACGGCGGATACTTAGGGCATCCGCCTATAAGCAACAGCGGCCGCATCCCTGGTAACACGGATGCGAACAAGACGGTATGGACAAATTCGGAAAAGCAGTCTCGATGGACGAACTGTGCAAGGCGGCCAAAGAGTGCAGAAGAGGTGTATCGAATAAAGTAGGACCTGTGGAATTCAATCTCCACAGGCTCTCGTCATGTAAAAGATTGAAAGACGACATCATGTCCGGAAGATACAAGATCAGACCGGGAACAAAGGTGATCGTCTATCGGCCAAAACGAAGAGTGGCGACTGCGCCATGGTTTCGTGACCGCGTCTGGCAGAGGTCAATGTGTAATAACGGAGTATATGAAGATCTGACACGCAGTTTCATTCTGGAAAACATCGCATGCCAGAAAGGCAAAGGAGCAGACATGGCCATCAGGAGGGTGGTGAAGATGCTCCAGAGACTCCACAGGAAAGAACCGGGCGCGACAGTGTACGGAGTGCATCTGGACGTAAAAAAGTATTTTCCATCCACACCGCACGACGAGCTGAAAGAAATGGACAAAAGACGAATCTCAGAAGAGAGGTTCCTGCCGTTCCTTTACGAAATCATAGAAAGCAACAAAGACGAGAGACCGCGGGAAGAAATCGACGCGGATCCGTTCGGCGAGAGAGGGACGGGACTCGGCTCGCAGATCAATCAGCTCCACCAGATAGCCCTGTTGGATCCGATGGATCATGACCTGAAATGCATATGCAGAGACTATATCCGATATAACGACGACATCTTGATGCTGAGCCACGACAGGCAGATGATCGAAAGAGCTAGAAATGTAGCAAAAGACCATCTGGCAAAGCTCGGGCTGATCATGACGGACAAAGCTGGAATATTCAAAGCAGAAAACGGATTCTATTTTCTGCGGAAGCGATTCATCATGAAGCAGTCCGGTAAGATCATAATCAGACTCCACAGCAAAGCACTGGCAGAAGAAAGAAACACACTGCGAGGGCTGAAGCGGTGCATTGATTATGGCCTCAGAACAATGGAAGATGTCAGACACCATTACCAAAGCTGGATAGCGAATGCGGAATACGCAGGAGACGCACCGATCAGAGCGATGGACAAATTCTATGCGCAGCTGTTCCGGGAGCGTCCGCAGTACAAGAGAAAGAAGAG
>CAMCER010000184.1 GCA_945873875.1 uncultured Clostridia bacterium | reverse complement strand
TACACTTTGGAGTTGATGTCAAGCAAAAACTCCACAACAAGTTGACACTATCTATCTTAAGCTCCTGCAGCAGATACCTGCGTAAATGGTGTATAATACTGCTTATGAACGACATGACCACGGGATCACCACTGAAGATCATACTTAGATTCGCCATACCCGTCCTGCTGGGCAATCTGCTCCAGCTGGCCTATAACGTGATCGACATGCGCATAGTAGGCTCCTTCCTCGGGGACCGGAGCCTGGCTGCTGTAGGAGCGACCACTGTTTTATATACTCTTTTCGTAGGTTTCTTCATGGGTGTGGCCAACGGATTCGCAGTCACTACAGCACGGCATTTCGGTGCCGGCGAAATGGACAAAGTACATATATCCTTCATCTCCTCCATGGTCATGGGATGCGCCCTTGCGGCATGCGTGAGCATCGTTTTCCTTGTTTTCCTGAAGCCTGTTATGAGATTTCTCAACGTACCTGAAAGCATTTTCAGTGAATCCGCCGGATACATCAGGATCATAATAGCCGGACTCATCATAACCATGATATATAACGTGCTCATATCTTCAGCACGGGCTATCGGAGACAGCATAACGCCGTTGCTTACTCTTTTCGTTTCAGTAGGCCTTAATATCGCAGGCGATGTGATCCTTCTAGGCGTTTTTCACACAGGAGTATGGGGCGCGGCTGCAGCGACAGTCGGAGCTCAGGCTGTGACAGCTGTCGTATGCGGCATATATATACTCAGAAAATACAGATTCTACAGATACCGGGCAGGCGACATGTCCCGGCTTGAGAAAAAAATGATGAAGACCATGATGAAAACAGGCCTTTCCATGGCGTTCATGAACTCTCTCATCAGCATCGGATCATTCATACTGCAGACTGCCATAAACGGTCTGGGCAATTCATATATCGTGGCGCAGAGCGCGGCGCGCAGGATAACAGATATCCTCATGTCAGTATTCGTCGCCGTTGGCCACACTATGGCCACATACTGCAGCCAGAACCTTGGCGCAGGAAGATGGGACAGGATACATAAAGGCATGAAAGCAGGATACCTTATCACCTGCCTCTGGTGCATCGCTGTGCTGGTGATAGTCTATACCCTGGCTCCTCTCATGATCAGAAGCATCACAGGGAGCAGCGATATGGTGATGATCGGCGCCGCAGTAAAATACCTGCGGGTAGACAGCATCCTGTACGTGCTGGTAGCCGTTATATTCGTCCAGAGAAACTCCATGCAGGGAGTCGGAGACGCAGTGACTCCCCTGATCTCAAGCGGCATAGAGATGGCGGGTAAGATCATCCTCGCCTACACTCTGGTGCCTGCCCTTGGGTATTTCGGAGTGATCCTGACAGAGCCCATAGTATGGATAGTTATGATAATTCCGCTGATAGTAAAGGTGAGACAATGGGAAAACTGATATTCTTTGATGTTGACGGCACACTTTTCAGACATGACTGTCTGGTGCCTGAAAGCACTGCACGCAGCATAAATGAACTTGAGAAAAACGGACATGTGGCCATGGTATGCACAGGCCGGGGAGCATGTACACTTCCTTCACAGGTCGAAGCCCTGCCCCTTCACGGAGGAGTCCGCGGCTGCGGCACCTTCGTTGAAGCAGAAGATAAAATACTGGCAGACGCTGGAGTCGAAGGCCCTGTCGTTTATGATATCCTTGATATCCTCCGTGATTACCGCTGCCCTTTCTTCGTGGAAAACAGCGACTATTTCTACAGTGACCCTTCCGGCATGCCTGAATCATTTCAGAAGATCATAAAAGGAATGTCACAGAAGTACAGAGGACATTACAGGCCGGTAAGCGATATGCCGCCGAAGATAGCAAAAATAACAGCATATCCCCAAAACCGGGATACGCTTCCTGACATCATCGATAAACTGTCCCCCTGGTTCGATATCATAACCCACGATGAATACGCATATATAGAGATAGTCACCAAAGGATGCTCCAAAGGCACAGGCGTCCTTAAGATCATGGAAGAGCTGGGCGTTTGTCGCGAAGATACTTACGGCTTCGGCGACAGCAAAAACGACATACCCATGCTGGATGCTGTGGGCACCGGCATAGTCATGGGCGATGCTCCCGATGATCTGCGATCCAAATATATGCCGACAGATTCCATCTACGATGACGGTATCGAAAAAGCCCTGATACGCCTGGGGCTCATCTGATGCTGTGTCCGTCTCATATATATCCTCTGTCTTATTTCTGACAGTGATATGAAAGAGAAAGTATCATTTCTGCAGATATGAGTAAAACATCTGATCGTATTCGTTTCCTTCGATCTCCAATCCGTTCTTTATTACACGTGTCTGCCTCATCCCGGCTCTCTCCATTGCTTTGATCGAGCCTTTATTATCTGACGCGCACCACGCCGTAACTTCTCTGATACCTTCGTGCTCGGTAAGATAGGCAAGCACAGCGGCAAGAGCTTCTGCGGCAAATCCTCTGCCCCATGATTTTTTACTTATGCTCAATCCCACTTCGATCTGGTTCTTTATCCAGACGGTATCTTCTGAGCAGGAGTCTTTTCGTTTTTAATTCTGATGTTCCAGTCATAGCATATGTACGCATTTCTTCCCTTCCAAATGTCAGTAAAACGCAGATATTTAAAGGAGCAGCAGATAATCTGCTGCTCTCTTTGGTCTGGTGGAGATGCTCATTAAAATACCGCATTCCCCCTTGAATTTCTTACTTTCTCGCCGTTTTGTTTGAAAAAAGTCACGTTTTACACCTAATCATTACAGTATGCTATTCAGACTCTAAATCAGCGATATAATCGTCGAAGCTTTCAATAGAAGCAAGTTCCATACGATCAAATACATCTGTGTAAGTATCAAGTGTTGTTCTTATATCTGTATGACCAAGCCAGCCTTTAAGCACCAGCGGCTCTATGCCGGCCTCGATGCATCTTGTTGCAAAGGTATGCCTCAGACAGTGCTGTCTAAAACCCTTAAGTCCTGCTCTTTTGCATATAGTATTAAAAGCACTGCTGACTCTCGGTGTCGATATTATAACATCTTTTCGTGAATCGTAGAAGATAAGTCCGTAAGGATT
>CAMCER010000183.1 GCA_945873875.1 uncultured Clostridia bacterium | reverse complement strand
AAAGTGTTTATCAGGTCGATGAACCTGCTTATCGGATAAGCCCTACGAAACTGCAGATATGCAGAATCGGTGCTGCGGGATAGAAGCTATGCCTGCGGTGCATCGGGTGCCTGGGGCAGTCTTCCTTTTTCTCCGGTGACCTTTCTGATAACGATGAGAACCAGGAAGAGGATGATGATACCGATAGGCAGTGTGATCCATGCGCTCTTGGTCAGACCGGCAACGATGTATGTCACGAAGGACACCAGTGCGACTGTGATTGCATATGGAAGCTGTGTCTGTACGTGGCTGATGTGGTTGCAGCCGGCACCTGCAGATGACATGATAGTGGTATCTGAAATAGGTGAGCAGTGGTCTCCGCACACAGCACCAGCCATGCAGGCTGAGATGCCTATGATCATCATCTCTGATGATGTGCCTGTAACAGCCATTGACAAAGGAATGAGGATTCCGAATGTTCCCCAGGATGTGCCTGAAGCAAATGCCAGGAGACATGCGATAAGGAACATGATAGCCGGATAGATGACCATGAAGCCGCCGCCCAGCTTTCCTACTGTGCTTTCGATGAAAGCGGAAAGTCCGAGGCTGTCTGTCATTCCTTTAAGAGTCCATGCCAGTGTGAGGATCAGTATAGGAGCTACCATCTGTTTGAATCCTTCAGGAAGACTTCCCATGCAGTTCTTGAAACTGATGACTCTTCTGCACATGTAGTATATAACTGTGAATACGAATCCTACGGCGCTTCCGAATACCAGGCTGACTGAAGCATCGCAGTTAGCAAACGCATCTACGAATGAAGCGTCCTTAAAGAATCCGCCTGTGTAGATCATCGCGATAAGGCAGCTTGCAATAAGCACGATGATCGGGATGATAAGGTCGATGACTCTGCCTCTGTCATTGACGAATTCCTGTTTTAATTCATTGTTCACGGCCTGCTGGTCTTTTACTGTGAACAGATCGCCGTTGATGGCGTTTCTTTCATATTTAGCCATGGGGCCATAGTCAAATTTCATTCCTGCAAGTGCGAACATCATGATGATGGTGAACAGTGCATAGAAATTGAACGGTATAGCTTCAATGAATATCTTGAGTCCGTTCTCTCCCGGAACGAAACCGCTTACTGCAGCAGCCCATGATGAGATAGGAGCGATGATGCAGATCGGCGCAGCAGTTGAGTCGATCAGGTAAGCCAGTTTAGCTCTTGAGATATTGTGCGAATCTGTTACAGGACGCATTACGCTTCCTACTGTAAGGCAGTTGAAATAGTCATCAACGAAGATAAGGATGCCCAGGAAGATGCTTGTGCGCTGTGCGCCGCCTCTGGTCTTTATCTTCTGTTTTGCCCATCTTCCGAATGCCCCGGATCCTCCGGACTGGTTCATGAGAACTACCATGGATCCCAGTATAACAAGGAAGATAAGTATACCTACGTTATAGCTGTCAGACAGTGAAGCCAGGATACCTTTGACGAATACTCTGTCCAGGATCCCTGTGAAGCTTGCGCCTGCAAAAAGGATACCGCCTACCAGAACGCCCAGGAAAAGGGAACTGTAGACTTCTTTTGTTATAAGTGCGAGAACGATCGCTATAAGAGGTGGAACGACCGACCACCATGTGCCGAACAGTGCCGGCTTTGCTTCCTCTTCTTCAGCAAAAGCCACCAGCGGCATTGCGAGAAGCATCAGCATGCTCAGACCGGTAATAAAGAAGATCCGGCCTTTCTTTGATGAAACCATGTAAAAAACCTCCCTGAAAATTGTTGCTTGTTCTATTGCATTATCCCATCTGCGCTTTTGGTGATGCCGTTACTTCCCGGTTTCTGTGCAAAGGAGAAAAACTCCATATGCCTTGGGAGAAATAAAAAAGCGGCGTATAATTGCCGCTGCACCATAAAAATTCCGGATACTTACGTACCGTTATTATTTTAATGGGATAGCGCAACTACTTTCGTAGACAGTCCTATAGCTGTTGACTATAGACCCACCGGTAAAACACGCCTGTTTTACCGATTCGGCGAAGGTTGCCTCCAGTGTGGTCACTGCCCGCCGGCTCGCACACTTTCTTCTGCTTCGCACCCTCTATCGACATCGCCCCCATTCTATAACAAGCCAAGTCGTTCTGTAAAGGCTTTTAGCAGAATTTTTATGTTCTTTCACAAATTTATGGACCTTTACATCCCCAAAAACTGTCATATACGGTAAAAGCAGGTATAATGGAAAAGAAGGACGGCACAGAAATGAGCCTGACAGGCGATGCGGAAAAAGTTCTTGCAACAGCGGCCCTGTTATGTTAACATAAGTCGTTGAAAAAAATTGCCTTTGCTGAGTTTTTCGATACTCCGACGAGGACACGGCAAAAGGCGTATTCAGAAAAGGAGAAAGAAAATGATAGACCAGACAAAAAAAGCAGAAATCATCAAAGAGTATCAGACAAAAGAAGGAGACACAGGTTCTCCGGAAGTACAGGTAGCGATCCTCACTTACAGGATCAACGATCTGAATGAACATCTGAAGATCCACAAGAAAGACCATCACTCAAGAAGAGGTCTTCTGAAGATGGTAGGTCAGAGAAGAAACCTTCTCAACTACCTGAAGGCAAAGGATCTTGAAAGATACAGAAGTCTGATAGCTCGTTTAGGACTGAGAAAGTAATGAAAAAAGGCGGCGCTTGTTTTGGGCACCGCTTCTTTTTTATAAAGCGGGAGACCGCGGCGTGATGAGGCGATGGATCGCACTTTGCGCGGGCTGTTTCCTGCAAACGGCCGTACGGAATAAGCCGGGCGGCTGACAATGGAAGAGCGCGGAGAAAGAAAAAGAAATGCGCGGAAGATATTAACAGGAGGTAGTTGTTAATATGAGATTTACAGATTACAAAACTTACAGAACTGCTGTCGGAGGAAAACTTCTTCAGCTGGAGATCGGAAAAGTCTGCGAGCAGGCAAACGGACAGGTAATGGTAAGATACGGAGACACAGTGGTAAACGTAACTGCCGTTGCTTCAAAGGCGCCGCGCCCGGACATCGACTTCTTTCCGCTTTCCTGCAACTATGAAGAGAAAATGTATGCGGCAGGCAAGATCCCGGGAGGATTCCTGAAGAGAGAGGGAAGACCGAGC
>CAMCER010000182.1 GCA_945873875.1 uncultured Clostridia bacterium | reverse complement strand
TTCCTTTTGAAAGGCTGAAGGTCCTGCGCAGTGCCTTCACCATTTTCTGAGAAGCCGGAGATGAAAGGAGGAAACCCTTGTCTGCTATCTCCCGGATCTCAGCCTCAGTAGGGATGTAGAATGGTTTGCTACCCTGAAGTGACGTGATCTTTTCTGCAGCCATAGCAAGAAAACGTCCTGCCAGCTGTCCGTCTTTTTCCGTGACCGGACTGAAATCGTCAGGAATGGATGCCAGAAGGGTCTGCAGATCTTCGGCCCCGGTGTCGTATTTCACAGAGTAAAGGTCTGCAAGCACGTTCCAGGGGAAGATCGCGTAGAGGACCACGGCTGTGTCCAGGCAGCTGATGAGCCAGTTGGTCTTTTGTCTTCTCTGCTCAAATTCCTCATTCTGACAGAGGCTTTTATATCTTTCTATGACTTCCTGCGGAGCGCAGACGGTGTTCATGGCGTCCAGTTTGAAGACTGTATCTGCAATTTCAAGGTCGCTGAAGAACTGTTCTTCCTCTGGTTCCATGACGGTTATGCCGCCGCAGTCTGCTATGCGCTGAAGCAGTTTTATCTCGCCGTCGCCCATGACCGCCATCCTGCTTTTAAATGTCTCCGGCTCTGCTGCCTTTTCTGTGATGAAGTCGATGATCTTTTCTTTGGTAAGGTCTGAGCCATCAGTGAGCCCGTAGGCATCTTTTGCGTGGATGAGCAGGCTTTCTTTACTGAATCTGTCCAGGAGAAAAGCCAGAGTGTATGTGCCTTCATCGTACTGCTCCCGGCTGTGCATGAAGGACAGCCCGCCGGGGCGTTCATTGCTTATCCCAAGGAGCTTCTCGTAATATTTGAGAAGAAAGCCGCTTACTTTGTCGTGGATCTCTTCCTTTACCTCTTCAGGGACGTCGTCTGCTGAATCGAAGTTTTCTGTTTCATCAGATATCAGTTTCAGAAGAGCATCCCGTTCTTCGGCAAGACCGCTCTCATTCAGGACTGATTCGTTGAGTCCGTTAAGCTCGGAAGTGCTTATGCCTTTCACATTATCATCTTTTTTATCCATCAGTATTTCTCCAGTAGTGTTTTCTTTCAGCCGTTTCTTCTTTCAGCCGTGTCCCGGTCCGTATGCGGCGCTGCTGCCTTTGTCCGGCAGACCCGTTATATCTTAAGCAGCCTCAGGTAGCTCTCGACTCCTTTGGCCAGGTTATCCTCGTCGAAGTCAAAATCGCTGCTGTGCAGCGGTATGCCTGTGCCTGTGCCCAGGAACATGAAGAGTCCCGGCACTTCCTGCTGATAAAATGAGAAGTCTTCCGCGATCATAGACGGCTTTTCCAGAGGTTTGAAGCCCAGGTCTCCCAGGATAGATGCAGCGCGGACGTAAAGTCTGTCGTCATTGGTCACAGGCGGGTAGCCTTCGCTGTGGGCGACTTTTATGTTGCAGCCGTAGGCCTCTTCCATCATCTGGGCGTATTCTTCCATCTTGGCTATTATGATGTCGAAGGTCTCAAGGTCCAGACATCTCAGGGTGCCTTCGATGCGGGTGTGAGGCGAGATGGCGTTTCGCACATCGCCGCTTTCCATCTTCCCGAATTTCAGGATGGAAGGCTGGCTTTCGCTTACCTCGGGGATAGTGTAAAGCTGCATCAGGTACTGGCAGCCGATGTAAAGGGCATCGATGCCTTCCTCAGCAGCGGTACAATGCGAACTTCTTCCTTCTATATCTATATTTATCTCGCTTGATTTGGACATCATAGGTCCGCTGATAGAGGAGATAACGCCTTTGTCGATGTAGGGCCACATGTGGAACCCGAAGACTCTTCTCACGTTATGATCTTTCAGGACTCCCGCCTTGCAGATGTCCTGAGCCCCGCCGGTGGTCTCTTCAGCCGGCTGGAATATCAGCAGCACGTTGGTAGGCGGAACATTTCCTCTGCGCCACTTTCTGGCTTTGCCCTCTTCGCTTATTTCCTGAAGGCAGTGAGCGAAAACAAGCAGCATGGCCATGTGTCCGTCGTGGCCGCATGCGTGCATGGCGCCTTCGTGCTCAGATGCGTACGGAGCATTGGTGGTCTCGCTGATCGGAAGGGCGTCCATGTCGCTTCTGAAAGCCACCGCCTCTTTCTTTCCGAAATCGAAGAAAGCGCACACTCCCGTTTCAGCCACAGTGCTCACCTGGCAGTCCATTTTCTCCAGTACGCTGCATATGTAATCGTGGGTCTTCGTAAGATCAAAGTCCAGCTCGGGTATCCTGTGAAGATCCTGTCTGTATTTCTCAGTAAGTTCAAGTATCTTTTCTTTTTCCACTTGCTTCTCCTTTTATATCTATAGTTCATCAGATGATTTGTTTTTTTTCCGCATTAATAGTTTAATGGATATCCGTTTCTTTTACAATCAGAACCGCAGTGACGGGCATGGTTTAAGATGTCTAAATTCATGAGCCCCAAAGTGTTGGAAACAATCCTCATATATTAAATTGTTTCCAACGTTTTCCCGTTCAGAAATGTACAAAAGTGGAGTTTTTTATATTTCTGACAAGAAAACAAGAGAACTGTTGAAGAGGAGCGATTTTAGTATGGTGTGAATCCCAAAGTGTTGGAAACAAATCTCATATATAAAAAAGTTTCCAACACTTTCCCGCTGGTAAAAAGCATGCCTGAAAAACCGGCACGAAAAGGCAATAATAAATGGTAAAATATGTAAATAAAGACGTGCGACTATGTAACGACAGAATAGGAGGCTGCGCAAAACTCGGATGATGCAGGGGAGACAGTATTAGGGAGGATGAAAAGGGGATGAAGTTGAAATGACAATGGCAAAAGCAGGTATGGAGGCGGGCGTGAGCATAGAGAAGATCATGGAATGGATGGAAATAGAAATAAAGCGCGAAACAAGAGTGATGGAGTATATGAAGAAGCGAAGAAAGCATCTGGCACCAGGCTCACTCAGCATAAATGCAGTGAAGAATGACAGATACTACAGACAGGTCTCATATTCAGATGACGGGAAGGTGCATATCAATCTGGACCCTTCAAAGGATTCAGACTGGATAGTGATCAGAGAACTGATGGAGAAAAAAGCGGTGGTCCACGGATGGCCGATTCTAAAGGAAAATATAAAAGAACTAAGAAGGTGCCTTTCAAAGATAAAGCC
>CAMCER010000181.1 GCA_945873875.1 uncultured Clostridia bacterium | reverse complement strand
AGACCGATCCTGAAGGATCCTACCATCATAAAGAAGGCGGATCACGTGATCATGGAGACTACATACGGAAACAGGCTCCATCCCGAGAATTCCACCAGCATCAAAGAACTTCTGGACATCGTGCTGAAAACTGTAAAACGCGGAGGCAATGTAGTCATCCCGTCTTTTGCTGTAGGAAGGACGCAGGAGCTGCTCTATGAGTTCAATAAAGTATACGAATATCCTAATGAAGCCACAGATATCCTGAAGGACGTGCCGGTATACGTGGACAGCCCCATGGCTTCCAACGCCACAGAAGTCTTCAAGGCCAACGCTCAGGTGTACGACGATGAGACCAAGGAATTCCTCAACAAAGGCGATAACCCTCTGGATTTCAAAGGGCTCTTCTTCACGAAGACCTCAGATGAATCCAAGGCGATCAACATGGATAACAAACCCAAGATCATTATCTCTGCCAGCGGCATGTGCGAAGCCGGCAGGATAAGGCATCATCTGAAGTATAATCTGGGAAATGAAAAGAACAGTATCATATTTGTCGGATATCAGGCAGAAGGAACTCTGGGAAGATATCTGCTGGAAGGCGCAGAGACTGTTAAGCTCTTCGGTGAAGAGATACACGTAAATGCCGAGATCTGCAATCTGGAAGGTTTCTCGGGGCATGCGGACCAGGAAGGACTGCTGGCATGGCTCAGAGGATTCGAAGTGCAGCCTAAGGACATTTTCCTGGTGCACGGCGAACCGGACGCCAAGGCGGATTTCGCCGCGCTGGTCAAGAAAGAACTTGGATATGACCCTGTAGTCATCACAGGCCTTTCAGAATTCGAGCTGGCCAAAGGCGGCATCCTCAACAAAGAAGAAGCCCTTAAGGAAGCTCTGGACGATGAAGTATTCACCAGCATGAGGAAAAATATAGCTGACGTCCACAGAAGTCTGGAAGAGATACTGTACAACACGGACCTTGCCATGAGCAGGCATCAGTCACCTGAAAAGATCGCGGCTATCAATAACAGGATAGTCGAGGTAAAGAAGGCTGTACTGAATCTGGGTTCCGCCATCAGCGACAGCCAGACAGAGACAAAGGCTCCAGAAGAAGAAACGACAGAAGCTGCCGATAAAAATGCGCAATGACAGCCGTCTTCACAGGCGGTCATGATTGCTCGTTCATAGAGAATATAAACCCGGGAAAACTCGTGTCCTGACGGACACGCAGACAGTTCCCGGGTTTTTATATTCTCATTATTCACTTCGCAAATGACCGCTGCTGTTCAGACAGAGTCACGGTGCATTTTTACCGGCTGCTTTTGCCGTATCAGTTCTCGATGAGGAAGCCTTTCTTTTTCAGTTCTGCTTCGATGAGGCGGAACAGCTTTTCATCTGCGCAGCCTATCTGATGCAGATGCACACCGCCTGTCAGATCGCACAGCAGAGTGCCTTCGTTGGCAAGGGCATTCTCAAACATAGTGTCTACTTCATACCTGGAGCTGACATACATGTATCCTGTCAGCTGACCGTAGATAGGATGCTCCACCATAACATTGATGACAGTGGCGCCGAAATCCACTATAGTGTAGAGCTCGTCCTTCAGTTCCTCCCGTCCGTGCTTGCAGGCCACCATGCCCGTGAAGGGGTAGTTGTGCTCCGGCCTTTTGCTCCCCAGCACGTATCCACGGGGAGTGGCGTAGATCTCATTGCCTGCGGCACGCAGGACCGCCACATCGCCTACGATTATCTGCCTGCTGACAGACAGCTGTTCTGCCATAGATGAGGCAGACACAGGCGCTTCGGCTTCATCGAGTATCTTTATTATTCTGTTTCTTCTTTTTTCTGCTTTGTTCATATCAACACCATAGCACAGTGAGCCAGCCTTATGCAACGGATTTTTCGACAAAATAGTCACTTGTCCTTATATGTGTATTGACACCTGTCAACTCACCTGTTAGAATGTATAAGATTTACGGAATCATTTATATGCCCGCCGGTTTAAGGGAAACGCTCAGCGGAGAAAGCCGTACGGGTGATATGGAGGTAATTACAGAAATGGAAGAAAGGTTAGAGGAAAAGGTCGGTTTCTTTAAAAGAAAAGACATCGAGATCAGCGTGAAGAGATACGTTCAGGACGCATTGTCAGCGATGGCCATGGGTCTGTTCGCTTCACTTCTCATAGGACTTATTTTCAAAACTATCGGGGAGCAGACAGTCAATCTGTTTGGTGAAAATGCGGTATCGGGATTTCTTATCGAGATAGGCGGATTCGCTATGAGCATGATGGGTCCTGCCATTGGAGTAGCAGTGGCATGGGCTCTCAAAGCACCGCTTCTGGTCCTTGCCAGCGCAGCGGTCTCAGGATATCTGGGAGCAACGCTGACGGGATTCGGTATCGAAGCTACCGGCGGCCCTGCAGGAGCATTCATAGCAGTGGCAGTAGCTACAGAATTCGGAAAGATGGTATCTAAGGAAACGAAGGTGGATATACTTGTCACACCGTCGGTAAGCCTGTTCATGGGAGGCCTGACAGCCAAACTCATAAGCCCCTTCGTAGGATGGCTCATGATGAAACTGGGAGCAGGACTTATGGCAGCCACAGAATGGCAGCCATTCTGGTTCGGCATCCTCCTTTCAGTAGTAGTGGGACTTGCGCTTACAGCGCCTATATCAAGCGCGGCCCTCTGTATCATGATGGACCTGACAGGACTTGCGGCAGGCGCTGCCACAGTGGGATGCTGCGCGCAGATGGTAGGCTTCGCAGTCTGCAGCTTCAAAGAAAACAGAGTAGGCGGTCTGGTAGCACAGGGCATCGGAACATCCATGCTGCAGGTGTCTAACATAATCAAGCACCCGCAGATACTGATCCCGCCGACACTTACAGCGGCTATCATGGGACCCATCTCAACATGCGTGTTCCACATGACCAACAACGCCGCAGGAGCAGGCATGGGAACTTCAGGCCTGGTAGGACAGATCATGACATTCACTGACATGGGATTCACAGGGGACGTGCTCTGGAAAGTGCTTCTGCTGCACATAGTGATGCCGGCGGTCATCGCATTGATAATCGACAAAGTCCTCAGAAAGTCCGGACTCATAAAGGACGGAGACTATAAACTGGAGATATGATCAGACAAAGGAGGAAGCGCTGAT
>CAMCER010000180.1 GCA_945873875.1 uncultured Clostridia bacterium | reverse complement strand
TCATGCCGCACCTCGCTTTCTAGGCCATATTATTGTAACACACCACAGAAAAAAGTAAAATCAGTTCCGGGTCTGTCTGCTGGTCTCTGCCTCCCTGTGGAAAGGGGACGGTACTTTCGATGCGATGAATGCTGCGGCTGCCAGAGGCAGTATGTAAGTCACCGGAAAGCACAGCAGAAGTATGGCGATGGCCGTGACCGGCTTTTGCGTGAGATATCCGTACATGGATGCAATAAGCACGGCTGCAGCGAAGGCGCAGTCGATCCCGATAAAGCAGGATATGCAGAAGGCAGCCAGAGATCCGCAGAAGATCAGAGGGAAGATGTTTCCGCCTTTCCATCCCAGGTTGATGCACAGGCTTATGAGAATAAGCTTTACGAGGGCAGTAACGGCGAAGACTGCAGAGATCCCGGCTGAACCTCCGGAGAGGATCTCAGTATCCGCATCCGGTGAGGTCATTGTTATCATAAGATCAAGCTGTTTTTCTCCCGAGAACATGGTCATGGGAAGGAATGATCCGCACACTGCAAGGGCTGCTCCTGCGATGAGACAGCTTGCGATCCTGTGTGAAGCCAGTTTTTCCCCCAGCATTCCTGTGAGTCTTGCGAAAAAACCGTAATAAAGAGCCAGGACGATGCCGATGCCCATTATGGGAAAAGCCCACAGCCACTGTTTCACTGACACTTCGTGATGTGCGGGAAATCGCGGCAGCCCGGCGGAGGCGCCGGTCAGAGTTCCCAGAAGCCAGAAAGCCAGCATGCCTCCTGCGATGCCGAAGCAGTAAAGCAGTATGCGGGCTTTTTTAGTCAGAAATTTTTCTTTGTATGTCTCGGACCTGTCGTCCGGTTCCAGAAGATGTGCCAGCCCGAAGAAAGGGGCTCCGAATATGACTGAAAGACTTGCGGCGAATCCCGTTTCAGTCAGGGCTGCCAGCCGCCCGGCCTTGTACCTGAGCCGGTCAGCGATGAGGCAGCAAAGCCCCGCGATAAATCCCGTCAGACCTGCTTCAGGCCCTACAGAGCCGCCGAACAACAGAGGAAGAATAAAGGCGACAGCGATGATATGCAGCCTGTCATAGGGGTATTTGCCTTCTTTTTTTATGCGTCCAAGGACCTGTTCCGTACTCTCGGGAAGCACTCCGTACTTTTTCTGCATCAGCCCTATGACAAGACCTCCCGTCAGACAAACGGGGAGAGTGTACAGCAGGCTGCCTTTCAGACCGAGGGCTGAGGGCAGACCGTCCCATATGAGAGTTACTCCCAGATCCATGATCTGAAGAAGACCACGGCACAGGGCCCCTGCGGCAAAACCCATGATAAGGGTAAGTATGCAGAATGAAAGATACTTTAAAGTTTTAGACATAACAGTTATCAGGCTTTCCCTTTTTCCGCTTTTCTGGCCAGGGCCTTGGCTTTTTCCTGAAGTTCCAGGAGCTCTTCCGGCTCCAGCTCTGTCAGGTGTTCCATCTTGTCCAGGAACTGGGTCGCCGTCATCTGCTCTCTTCTGTGGATGACTTCTATGTAGTGGCTGATGACTACGCCTGAGAGCAGGGCGGCCAGCACTATTTCATAGAGCGTCATGTATACGGTGACGACCCTGCCTATGATGGTGTTGCTTATTATATCCCCGAAACCTATGGTGGTGCAGGAAACGAAGAGATACCACATGGCATCGCCGTAATTTCCTATTTCAGGTTCTATCACCTGCAGCAGAAGTGAACAGACGAAAAAGCTGATCACGAATACTATGAGGAATTTGTCGAAGTGGCATCTGCGCAGGATGACCCAGAAAAATCTTATGCTTCTCATCATCGTTTCTCCTGTCTTTTTTATGACGATGACATATTATATCACATGTCAAAAAAAGCGCAAATAATATATTGACACGAAAAAGGCTAAGTGATATATTATTTGTTTACTTTCTTGACGGGTTGCAAAAATTGCTTTATACTTGAAAATAGGAGACTGTCCACATGTGCTTTTCAGGAGGCTTTCCGGACCCTGAAAGACGGGACAGAACCGGGCCTATGGTGCGACGGGGTATGCGTGCGGCCCGGCAGGAGGCAAATAATGTATGATATAGGAGACAAGGTCGTGTATCCGATGCACGGCGCCGGGACTATTGTGGAGAAAGAGGAAAAGAAGATCCTTGGAGAGCTCAGAGAATATTATGTCCTCAACATACCAAGTGTCGACATGAAGATAATGATACCTGTTGACAACTGTGAAAAGATAGGCGTCAGAGATGTGATCTCTAAAGAGGAAGTCGAAACTGTGGTCGGAGTTCTCGGTGGTGAGACCACCCCTATGGAGAGCAACTGGAACAGACGTTACAGAGAGAACATGGAAAAGCTCAAGACCGGAGACGTGATGCAGGTGGCGGAAGTGGTCCGCAATCTGACCAGAAGCGACAGGAAGAAGAGACTTTCCACTGG
Organism: uncultured Clostridia bacterium; assembly: GCA_945873875.1. The sequence goes on along the minus strand of CAMCER010000180.1, from coordinate 717 downwards.
TGAGAAGAAGATGCTCACCAACGCGAAGCAGATACTTGTCAGCGAGATGGTGCTGGCAGGGGATATGGATGCCGAGAGCGCAGAAGGACTCATAGAAGAAACCGTCTGATTTTTTGGTTTCTTCTTAGGACCCTTTGCCGCGTTTATATATATAAAAATAAATAAGAAAGGAGGAGTTTGTGATGCTCAGAAGACTCTTCAGAGCCGTGTTCACACTTGTGGGAGCGCTCGTAGGGTATGGAGTCTTCATGTTGGTGAAACTTATACTTGACCTGCCGGATGTACGTCAGAAGATACATGTGGAATTCACGGGCATCTGGTCTATAGCGGTACCGATCATATTCGCATTTATTTTTGGTTTTATTTTTTTCAAACTGGCACCGTTCTTTACCAGGAAAAGCAGGAAAGTCACCGCGAACATCGAAAACGATCTGAAATCTGTTTCCGGAAGAGATCTGGTAGCAGGTACAGGCGGTCTTATAGCCGGTCTGCTGATAGCATTCCTCATCAGCAGCATCTACGACGGTATCAAGATCGACTATGTGCCTACTCTTCTGCGGGTATTCACATATCTTATCTTAGGATACCTGGGAGTAGTCATAGCCACCAGAAAAGGAAGCGATATACTGCCTAACTTCCGGGGCGGTGAAGAGACGAAAAAGCCGCTTTCTGCTGTAGGCGGAAAGAAAGTAAAGGGCAGAGAACGCACTGACTCAC
>CAMCER010000179.1 GCA_945873875.1 uncultured Clostridia bacterium | reverse complement strand
AAGATCCTCAACTACAGCGACAGGCTGTAAAAAACAGATATCACGTAAAAATGTAAACAAATCACACCTGCGATATGGTATCATATACGTGGTCATAATAATCATATAATCAGACTGGAATCATTCATCTATCCAGAGAAAGAGGTTTTTAATGGGAATCAGAAGACGAGCTGTTTATAATGTCATATGGTATGCTGTGTTCGGGGTAGTAGTCTACCTGGTGCACATCAGGACCATCGATATACTGATGCTGATACTTGCCGGACTGCTGACGCTTGCAGGCTACAGGATGGCAGTCAGCCTGAAAAGTGAAGGACCTGAAGTATATAAGGCATATCTGGGACTTGCATTCTTCCAGACGGTGCTTTCCATAATGGTCCTGCTGGTATTTCTGTATACTAAGAACTGAAAAAAAGGATGTCTCTCTGATACAGTCTCAGAAAGACATCCTTTTCTTTTTTTACCACAGACGCCCCTCACTGGATGATGTAACCAGCTTCAGCGAGGGCTTTTTTTGCCTCATTTTCATCTGCTGCTTTTATCAGTACGTAGTCTGTATTATACGTGGATACGGCAAATATGCCGATCTTCCTGTCTGCCAGCACCTTCGCTATCTTTGAGAGTATCCCGGTCAGTGAAAAATCAAGCACCCCGATTATGCGGAAAACTCTCCATCCGTCTTCCCTCTCTATAGTATCCTCCGGGGTCTTTTCAGTCTCACAGACTAAAGAAAGCTCTTCATCTGTATTTCCTATGAAGCAAAGACCATCAGTGTAATCTATGCTTCTTCCCTTTTCCACCTTGCAGACCGTAAGGTCCTTTTCCAGGAATTCAAGCGTGAGAGCTTTGCTGTTTTCACTGTTATTACTGTTTCCCATAAGATCGCTCCTTGTTATCTTTATCACGTAATAAACTATCACAGCCACAACTCCAATGATCAGAAAACAGATCATCAGAGGAAGCATGGTACTGAGTATATCCATCAGTGATCTCCTTTTTGAACAGTCCTGCATAAAGCAGGTCCTGAACGGATATAAAACAAAAGACACTTTTAAAGTGTCCTGAAAAAATTGGTGCGGCTGGTGGGATTCGAACCCACACGGTCTCCCACACGGCCCTCAACCGTGCGCGTCTGCCAGTTCCGCCACAGCCGCATCCTCATATTATCTGTGCCCTGCATCTTTCAGAACACAGGTATTATAATACAACACGAAAGCCTCATATGTCAAATGATATTGACACATTATTTGCTATTTGCCTTATTATTTTTCAAATGTCGCTTCCGGTATCCTCAAGCAGTTTATCCATCTGTTTCAGAAGTTCTTCCACTGTGCCTGAATTATCCAGCACGGCATCCGCCTTTTTTATCCTTTCCTCATCGGACAGCTGGCTGTCGATCTTCTTCTCCGCAAGATCAGCAGTGACATCATCTCTTTTCATTATTCTCTGTATACGTATGTCTTTTTCAGTCACTACCACCCACACTTCATCCATCTTCTTATCAAGTCCTGTCTCGATAAGAAGAGCAGCATCAACGACAGCAAGCGGATGCTCCCCTGAATTTTCAAGGGAATCCAGCTGCCGGTCGATGGAATCCATTATGCTTTTATGCACTATGCCGTTAAGCGCTTTTCTTTTATCCGGATCGCTGAACACTATCTCACCCAGAAGTTTCCTGTCCAGTTCTCCCTCTTCTGTTATCACTTCAGGACCGAACTCTTCTGCGATATCAGAAAGCGCAGGAGACCCCTTCTCAGTCACCTGTCTTGATACGATGTCCGCGTCTATTACAGGTATCCCCTTTTCTTCGAGATACGAGGACACTGTAGATTTGCCTGTGCCTATTCCGCCTGTGAGTCCTATCTTTTTCATCGTGTCTCCATTCTGCGCACTCCAGCTCATCAGCGCTTATTTCAGGTCATACCAGGTGGATGCTGAATTCAGATCCACATCCAGTTTCACTTTCAGTTCCATGGCCTTTTCCATGTTCTCTGCCAGCAGTTTTTCAACTCTTTCCTGCTCATCTTTATATGTCTCGATTATCAGTTCGTCATGTATCTGAAGGATCAGTCTGGACCTGAGACCTTCTTCCCTGAGCTTTTCATAGACCATTATCATGGCGATCTTGATTATGTCTGCAGCGCTCCCCTGTATAGGGCTGTTCATGGCAAGTCTTTCACCAAGCTGTCTCACCATGTAGTTGCTTGCTCTGATCTCCTTTACAGGTCTCTTCCTTCTCATTATGGTCCTGACGAAGCCGTTTTCTCTGCATTCAGCTACCTGCCGGTCCATATATTCTTTTACTTTAGCGTGTTTTTCAAAGTAGTCGTTTATATACTGCTCTGCCTCTTTTCTGGTTATATGAAGTTCCGTTGAAAGGCCGAAGCTGCTCATTCCGTAAATAACGCCGAAGTTCACCGCCTTGGCCCGGCTTCTCTGAAGCGGCGTGATCTCATCTTCAGGTATGCCTAAAACTCTTGAAGCAGTGAGACTGTGTATATCCTGCCCTTCATTGAAAGCCTGGATCAGCACCGGGTCATCTGACATGTGGGCAAGCACTCTCAGCTCTATCTGGGAATAGTCAGCTCCTGTGAATATCCTTTCATCGTCTGCAGGTACGAAGGCTTTTCGTATCTTCCTGCCCAGATCCTGTCTCACTGGGATGTTCTGCAGATTCGGCTCAGTACAGCTGAGTCTTCCTGTAGCAGCCACAGTCTGCTGGAAATGCGCCCTTATCCTGCCGTCAAAGCCTATGAGCGGTATGAGACCTTCAATGTAAGTGCCGTTGAGTTTGCTCAAGGTCCTGTATTCCAGTATGCATTCTACTATAGGATGCTCATCTGCTATCTTTTCCAGGACCTCCGCGCTGGTAGAATAACCCTTCTTCGTTTTCTTTCCGGGCGTGAGACCCATCTTGTCGAAGAGCACTTCGCCCAGCTGTATCGGTGAATTGATGTTGAATTCAGTCTCAGCATATTCATATATCTTAGCCGATAACTCATCGATCCTTCCCGTGATGCTTTCCCCTATTTCCCTGAGGACTTTATCATCTGCAGTGATGCCCTCTTTTTCCATGGCCGCCATGACTCTGATCAACGGGAATTCTATTGTCTGTGCTACTTCATCCAGTTCTTCCTGCTCAAGGTCTTTTTTAAGCACCGGAATATGAGCAGAAACTAAAG
>CAMCER010000178.1 GCA_945873875.1 uncultured Clostridia bacterium | reverse complement strand
TGAGCATAAGAGGCTGGATTTCAAGGGTCTGAGAGATATAACCGGATGGAAGAAACCCACTTTCGGTGATGAAGCAGAACTTGAGGAGTATATGGGGGTCTATCCCGGCGGGGTCACGGCCTTCGGCGTGATAAACGACGTGGATAACATCATCACTGTAGTTCTTGGAAAAGATATAGTCGAAGCAGATGATGACACTATGATCAATCTTCACCCTTTCAGAAACACTGCGACCACATCCATCAGGAAAGGGGATTTTATGAGGTATCTTGAAAAGACCGGGAACCGGATCGTTGAAGAAAGATAGACATGATCCGCCTTAAAGGAAGCGATTGGCTGGAATAAAATAAGGGAGTCCGGTAAAGGGCTCCCTTTTATAGTTTTTCTTATGCTGTTAAAGTGTGAAACAGAAAAGCTATCTTCCGCAGCAGTACTTGTATTTCTTTCCACTTCCGCATGGACAGGGGTCGTTTCTTCCTATCTTCTTTTCGCGTATCACCTGATTGCGGCGCTGATACTGCTTTCCGATCTCACGTTTTTTATCATGAGTCAGGATCTCATCCCATTCAGGAAGTGTGAAAAGATGGTCCGCTTTTGCGATGAGCATGTTAAGGTAAAGCCTTTCCAGATCGATGTCAAGTTCTATAGGAGTGTCTTCTTCTACTTCCTTCAGCTTCAGTTCAGTCTTCAGGCTGTTGTTTATTCCGTCGAGAAAGCCCATGAACAGTACCGGCTTTGCTTCGTATTTTTCACGAAGTTCTTTGAAGGTGCCTGAAACCACCTTGCCCGGCTCGCTGAGTATGGAACTGTATATCCTTATCTCAGTTTCACAGTATTCTTTCCAGAATTCGTCGAAAGTTTCATCTGTCTGGCTTTTTACAAGTCCTTCCCATTCATCTATCAGTTTCATATCGTTTCAGTTCTCCTTTTGGTGAGTATTACAGCCGGACGCTGCGTACGGGCATCCGGCTGATACAGTCTTGTGTTAAGTTTATTTTGATGCTGCTATGCACTTTGCTATCTCAAGCACGTCACCTATAACAGCGCTTCCTGTCGGAAGAGGGCCTGCGCCTTTGCCGTAGAACATAAGGTCATCAACAGCGTTGCCCTTTACGAATACAGCGTTGAATTCATCGCTTACTCCTGCCAGCGGATGTGATACAGGAAGTTCTTCAGGTCCTACATGGTATTCGATCTTGTCGCCGACCTTTTTAGCGCTTGCGATGAGTTTCACCTTGCAGCCGTTGGCCTTGGCTACATCAAGCTGTTTTTTAGTTATCTTCGTGATACCTTCTGTCGGTATATCTGTAGGCGCAACGTATTTATCAAAAGCAAGAGCCATGAGTATGGACAGCTTGTTGGCTACGTCTATGCCTTCAACGTCAGCTGTAGGATCTGCCTCAGCAAAGCCCTTTTCCTGAGCGATCTTCAGTACTTCGTCATAGTCCAGACCGTATTCTGTCATCTGTGTGAGGATGTAGTTGGTGGTTCCGTTGAGGATACCGAGGATCTCCTCATACTGGTTGGACTGGAGTACTGTGGTCAGAGCATTCAGGATAGGGATGCCGCCGCCTACTGCTGCCTCGAATCTGAACATTACGTTGTTTCTCTTAGCTGCGTCGTTGAGCGCTCTCCAGCTTGCTGCTACTGCTGCTTTGTTGGCCGTAACGACAGATTTGCCGTGGTTCATGGCTTCAAGCATGAATGTGCTGGCAGGCTCGATGCCGCCTAAAAGTTCTATTACTATATCGATCTCAGGATCGTTGAAGATCTCCTGAGGATCAGATGTGAACTGCTCTCTGGTAACGTCGATATCTCTTTCTATATCGAATTTCTCTTCTTTTTCCAGGATCTTTACTATCCTGATGTCTGCTCCTGCCACAGCAGTGATCTTTTCCCTGTTCATTTCCAGAGTTTTATATGAGCCCGTTCCTATATTTCCAAGACCCAGCAGTCCGACTTTAACTTCCTTCATTTCTATGCCTCCGTTTCTGTTATATGATCTCTTCATCAGAATGAGTTGTCATTGAAGAAATCATTATCTGGTACTGTTATATCATAAGGGTTACTGTAAGTATTCGCGGCGTTTATGCCTGAGATCACACCAGTAACTATCGAAAATGCGATTATGTACACCAGGTACGCACAGATGAATCCGTAAAAGAGTTTGTTGTGCTCAAGCTTCGTTGAGACTTCAAAAGCCTTGAACATGAGCAGCAGATAGCTCAGTGCGCCGATGCATATCATGATCGTGGCTATGACCATGCCGCCGTAGCCTGCCATCATGATGAGCACTGCGATCATTGAAAGCAGTCTGAACAGTATCTGAGAAGTCGCGCACACTGCGATCCACGATTTCAGCGAGGCTTTGCTCCCGAAGGCTTTGCCTATGCCGAAGATGATGAATATTTCCAGCACATCGGACAAAAGCAGAAGCAGCAGGGCTGTCAGGAAGACTGCTCCGGATGAGTAGCCTGCAAGTGACAGGTCAAGTCCTGCTATGTTCATGCTGTTTCCCGCTGCGTACATGAGCACAGACCCTATAGCTGCCGTTATGATCAGTGAAAGCAGCAGGTCCGTTATCAGGAAGATCAGCAGTCCGCTGAGCCAGTTGGAATCTTTATCAGCTTCCTTTACTGCTTTCAGCGGGCTCGATATGCCCAGCTTCAGCATCTGTCCGAGCCCTGAAAGGCTGGCAGAAGTATCTGAGGCTCTGTTATCAACGTGTATATAAACCGTTTCCGGTGTCTCTGCGTTTTCTGGTTCAGCTGTATTCTCCGGCCCAGCTGTGGCCCCGGGTGTGACTGTGGTATCTGTGTTTTCTGCAGTCCGGGCGGCGGCCGCCTTTTCTTCAGCCGCAGACAAGTCTTCTTCAGATGGTGCAGTCTCTTCTACACTGACGTTTTCTTCAGTTGCTTCATCAGAGCCTGCAGCCTCTTCAGGAGGCTCAAGTTTCGTCCCGCATTTTTTGCAGTAATTTGCATCATCGCTGTTCTTACAGCCGCAATTAGTACAAAACATTTGCAGTGTTCCTTTCCATAACGATTATCAGAAGCAGCCGGGGCTGCGTGAAAAGATTCTGATTGCGTAAATTATATAACATGCAGGGGTTTCTTTCAATTGTAAATTAAGGGCAGAAGGGCTTTTGACGGCCTGTTTTTCATAATATCGGCTCTTTTTTATTTTTTCAGT
>CAMCER010000177.1 GCA_945873875.1 uncultured Clostridia bacterium | reverse complement strand
TTTTTTCTCTTCCGTATGTTCATACGGTATGCCAAATGCCATAGCTCCTACGATCCTGTGGTTCTCGGGAAGAGAAAGTATCTTTTTCACATTATCCTCAGCATCATTGCCGCTGCTGTCAAAACGCATATGGAACTGGCACCAGCAGCTTCCGATTCCCAGGGAGCACGCTTCAAGATCCATGTAAGCCATTACTATGGAACTGTCCTCGATCCATGTGTCTGCCTTATCAGGATCTGCAGCGACTACGACTGCTGCATCGCAGCCCTCAAGCATCTTCGCGCCTTTAGCTTTAGCGCCGGCCAGTCTGAGAAGCGTTTCTTTATCTCTTACGACATACAGGCTGCAGGGTCTTCTGTCTCTGCTGCTGGGCGCAAGGAGCCCTGCCTGCGTGATTTTATCAAGAACAGCCTCGTCTATCTTTTCTCCTGTATATTTTCTTATACTCCGTCTCTTCCTGATCACATCAAGTATATCCATGATGCACCTCCATAATCCTTGAAAAATCGCTGCCTATATATTATCATAATCTGGAAACCCATGAAAGACAGACGATAACACAGGAGACAAATATGCAGACATGGAAGGACATATTCATCAAAGGGATCAAAGACGGCGTGCCTATAGGGATAGGATATTTTGCTGTCTCTTTTTCTCTTGGTATAATCGCTAAAAAATGCGGGTTCTCAGTCCTGCAGGGCTTTTTCGCCAGTTTTACGACATACGCTTCAGCCGGACAGTATCTGGGTTTTACGTTATACGCAGCCGATGCTGTCCTGTTCCAGCTGATCATAATGACTATAATCACCAATGCGAGATATCTGCTTATGGGATTCGCCCTGAACCAGCGCATCCCGGAAGGAACGGGAAAGATAAAAAGACTGCTCATCGGGCTCACCATAACAGATGAGATATTCGGTATCACCATAGCACGCGAAGGTCCGGTAGTTCCATGGTACGGTCTTGGTGCCATGTGCATCTCTGTGCCGCTGTGGAGCCTGGGAACAGCTCTGGGCATATTCATGGGAAATGTCCTGCCTCTTCGTCTGGTAAGTGCCCTGAGCGTGGCGCTTTTCGGCATGTTCCTGGCAGTGATCATCCCGCCCGCCAGAAAAGATAAAAAGGTTCTGATATGCATAATCGCTGCATTTGCAGCCAGCTATATATTCACATACGCTCCGGTCTTATCCGGACTTTCTTCAGGAAACAGGACTATCATTCTGACAGTTGCCCTGTCTGCAGCTGCAGCACTGATCTTCCCCAGGAAGGGAAAGGAGGCTGATGATGCAGACTGATCTGATCATATGGATAGCCGTAATGGCTCTGGTCACCTGCGCGTGCAGAGTGCTTCCTCTGGTGCTGATAAAGAAACCAATAGAGAATGTCTTTTTCCAGTCGTTTCTCTATTATGTGCCGTATATCACTCTGGCAGTTATGACTTTCCCGGCGATAATCGAGGCCACACAGTCACCTGTTGCAGGAGCCGCAGCACTCATAGCAGGCATCGTTTGCGCGTGGATAGGCGCTAATCTGTATCAGGTAGCCATTGCCTGCTGTGTGGTAGTATTCGTTCTTGAATTCTTCCTTTGCAGATGATCCATTAAAAAAAACTCCGGTGAAAAATATATCCCGCCGGAGTTTCTTTATATTCTTTTTCTTTTGTTATGCAATATGCGTTATATAATGCCAAATGCGCTGAGAAGCAGGAATGCCAGCATGATCGGCGTGATGAATTTCACCATGACGATGTAAAGCATTCTTCTGCTGAAGTGTTCGCCGTTTTTAGTTGCTTCATCGATGATAGTCTTCGGCTTGACTTTCCAGCCGATGAGCAGACATGTTCCGATAGCGACCACAGGCATGAGAACATTGTTAGTAACATAATCGAATATATCGAGTATCTGTGCAGTAGCACCGTTTGGAAGCTGATATTCAAAGTAGAATATGTTATATCCGAGGCAGACGATAAGTGCCAGTACCAGAGCTATGATACCTTCGATGATGGTAGCTTTCTTTCTGCTCCATCCGAATTTGTCCATGAGTCCTGCTACGACTGCTTCCATTATGGATATACAGCTGGTCAGGGCTGCCATTATAACTGCCAGGAAGAATACGATGCCTATTATCGTACCGATGGTTCCCATCTGTGCGAATACTTTCGGTATAGCCACGAACATAAGTCCCGGGCCTGCTGAACTCATTCCTTCTTTGCCCATGAATACGTACACTACCGGAATGATCATTACGCCTGCGAGGAATGCCACCAGCGTGTCGAAGAACTCGATCCTGTTGACGCTCTTGACAAGGTTTTCCTTATCACGGAAATACGATGCATATGTTACCATGATACCCATAGCTACGCTTATACTGTAGAACAGCTGTCCCATGGCATCCATTATGGTATAGCAGAGGTCTTTGAAGGTCAGTCCGTCGACATCAGGTATCACATATACCAGGAATCCGTCAAGACCTGTGCGCCCTTCCTGACCTGCTTCGCTTTCAACTGTAAGAGCGAAGATGGATATGCCGATTATAAGGATCAGCAGTACAGGCATGAGCACCTTCGAGAGAGCCTCGATGCCCTTGTTTACGCCTCTGTAAATGACGAATATAGTCGCTCCCAGGAATATGAGCATGAATATGATCGGCTCGATATTTCCTGTTATGAATCCGCCGAAGAACGCATCATCAGCTGCCGCATCACCGTTGTTGCTGACGAAAACCGTGAAATACTTGACTACCCAGCCGCCGATAACTGCATAATATGGCAGTATGAAGAACGGAACTATGGTCGCGAAAATACCGATCCAGCTCCACCCTTTTGACAGTGTGCCGTAGGCAGTCAGTGCACTCTGTTTGGTCTTTCTTCCTATTCCGACTTCACTCATGAGAAGAGTAAAACCAAACGTTACTACGAGGATCAGATAGATCACAAGAAACAGAGCGCCGCCGTCGTTTGCAGCCAGAGACGGGAATCTCCAGAGATTTCCCAGTCCTACTGCGCTTCCTGCCGCGGCAAGTACGAAACCTATCGATCCGGAAAACTTACTTCTTTCTTTACTCATTATGTCGTCCCCCCTTAAAAGCCGTGCTTTTTAAGTATATCCCATTGACTGGCATTAAGCAAGGCTATTTTATACACTGCATGCATAAAAAAACTGAAGCAGTGGAAAACGCTTCAGTCTTTTTAAAGTATTT
>CAMCER010000176.1 GCA_945873875.1 uncultured Clostridia bacterium | reverse complement strand
GCAGGATGAGGGCCTTCCCTTCTGGCCGAAGCCGGGATAGCGGCCTTGATGATCTCCACCAGCTGTCCGGTGGACTCAATGGACTTTTCCCTTCTTGCCTCTGCTATAAATGCAGCTATGCGGGAAGCCCATTTTTCCTCACCGTACTTTCTGATGATCTCAGTCAGTTCTTTCTGACTGTACTGGTTAACGACTTGTTCTGCAGTTAATTCGCTGCCTCTGTCCATCCTCATGTCCAGAGGCGCGTCCTGCATATATGAAAAACCCCTGTCTTTGTTGTCGAGCTGAAAGGACGAAACCCCTAGATCTAAAATCGCCCCGTCGAGCCCGGCAATTCCCAAACTCTCTATCACGCCTTTTATCTCGGCGTAATTGCTCTGAACGAAGTGTTTAGTGCAGCTGTACTTCTCAAGCCTTCCCCTGGCGGCTTTTAAGGCATCTTCATCTCTGTCGATGCCGATGAGACAGCCTGACTCATCCAGTCTTTCGCATATGCCTTCGGAATGTCCTCCGCCCCCTAAAGTCCCGTCCGCGTACGTTCCGTCAGGACTTATACGAAGGTATTCCATACACTCTTCAAATAAAACTGATACGTGCTTAAATTCCATATGCTTCCATGTTTCTTGCTACATCTGCAGGATCCATTTCTGTTTCATTGGATTCTTCGTTCCATTCGGCCTTGCTCCAGATCTCGATCTTGTTCATGATGCCGACTGTGACCAGCTCCTTTTCGATAGATGCATAATCCCTGAGCATCTGAGGAATGGTCATTCTCCCCTGTTTATCGATCTCACATCTCACCGCGCTGGCGTTGAAATGCCTCACGAATTTTCTGGCATTCTCATTTGATACCGGCAGAGCCTTCAGCTTTTCGGCAAATGTCTCCCATTCACTCATGGTGTAGATGTAAAGACATTTATCGATCCCCTTGGTCAGAACGCACTGAAAACCCAGCTCCTCCCTGAATTTAGAAGGAACGATCATTCTGTTCTTTGAGTCTATTGAGTTTTCATACTGGCCCATGAACATTTCTCTGATCTCCTGTGCGCTTTCAGCGACCTGCTTTCCGGCTTTCTGCCTCCCCTGATCAAATACAAGACCGGGCTTTCCGGATACAATCCGCCTATATTATTTTTGTGAAACCATTTTACTCCACTTTGCTCCACTTTACAACCACTGCGCACAAAAAATGGGCTTTCAGCGCCATTTTTCAACCATCTCAGGGAACGGTGAAACCTGCGTCGGCCCATTTTACCCAATATATTGTGTATGTCTGATGGCCCAGACACACTATGTAGTCTTTATCTGTTTCGGACCGGCAGCCTTCTAAACTGCAGTCTCCACCCGCACGTGCCGCTGCTTCATGCCGGTCTCAGATCCGGTATCCGTTTAAGATCATCATCGCAGCACGAAAGGAAGGGAACCGCTGACAGTCATCTCGTCTTCCCTGACGCTGCAGGTATAAACAAGTATCTTCACCCCGGCATCACCGGCCCTCTCAAGAGCCTCAGCAAAGTCAGGATCCGTCATCCTGTTAGGCTCAAACTGTTCAGCTCTTTCCATCTGGACTATGAAGACAGCATACGCCGCGTATCCTTCAGCTGCAGCCCTGACCAGCTCATTAAGATGCTTTCTGCCCCTTTCAGTAGGGGCATCAGGAAATCTGACTGTGCCCTCATCTTCCAAAGTGACTCCCTTAACTTCGATGAGGGCCCTGCGGCCTTTAGCATCTTCAGCGTAAAAATCCAGCCGCGAATCCCCGTAAACAGTCTCCGGCCTGATCACTTTCAGCGGATAGTCAAGCCCCGGAAGTTTCGGGCTTCCCTCTGTCAGCATTTCTTTCACCGCCGCATTGGGCGCCTGGGAGTCCATGTTGATGAGCAGCCCGTTCTTATATACCGCGATCAGAGAATAACGCATCTTTCTCTTTCCCATGCGGCCTTCAAAATCCTCCAGTATCACTTCCGCTCCCGGCACCAGCAGTTCCCGGCACCGCCCGGTGTTCTTCACGTGGACACGCACCGTATCCCCTTCAGGGAGTCTTACCACCGCGACAAAGCGGTTAGGCCTTTCTATGAATTCTGCTTTACATATCTTTCCGTACTTCATAAAGGTATCTTACCACTACTGCCTTTGAATATGATGACAAATGTGATAAAATCGTCGTGCAGTTTGAAAAAATCAAAACAGGAGCGGAAAAATGAAATTCGGAATACTTAAAGACATCAAAAACGGAGAATACCGCGTGGTGGCCACACCGGCGGAAGTAAGCATAATCAAAGGCGACGGCCATGAAGTGTACGTCGCAAAAGGCGCAGGCTATAAAGCAGGCTTCGACGATGAAGAATACGAAAAGGCCGGCGCTGTAATGATAGATACCAACGAGGAGATCTGGGCAGACTGCGACATGGTCGCTAAAGTCAAGGAAATCGAACCCAGTGAATACGACCTCCTTAGAGAAGATCAGATACTCTTCTGCTGCGTCCACCCTGCAGCACATAAGGAAGAAGTAGATAAACTCCTTGAAAAGAAAATAATCTCATTCGCAGCTGAAGACTCTCACAGATACGGATCACCTAACTGTGAAGCAGCCGGAAAAGCCGGAGCATTCATGGGCCTCTGGGCTATGATGAGCAACAACGGTGGAAGCGGCAAATTCGTCAACGGTCTGGGCGGAGCTCCGGGGATCAGAGCTCTGGTCTGCGGATGCGGCGTCGTAGGAAGCGCTGCCATCGAGACTCTCATGAACATGGGCGCTTCAGTAACAGCCACTGCTACTAACATAGGCACCCTGCGCAGAGTCGAAGACAGATACGACGGAAAACTCAGCACCATGATCTCCAACAGATTCAACCTTGAGAAAGTGCTGCCAGAGACTGACCTGGTGCTCAACTGTGTCAGATGGCCGAAAGACGCCACTGAATACATGATCGACCGGAAGATGGTAGCATCTATGAAGAGAGGCTCTGTCATCTGCGACATAAGCAATGACTACGGCTGTATCGAGACTTTCCATGAGACCACACACGACGATCCCCTCTACGTTGAAGAAGGTGTCGTTCACTACTGTGTAAACAATATCCCGGGAGCCATCGCAGGCTCAACATCAGTGGCATATGCCGCATCACTGCTACCGCACTTCAGAGCGCTTCTGAACAAAGGCATCGCCGGCGCGTGTGCAGCTGACGGCTACCTGAGAAGGAGCATGGTG
>CAMCER010000175.1 GCA_945873875.1 uncultured Clostridia bacterium | reverse complement strand
AGTGCCTCGAACTGTCCGCCGGAGAAGCAAAACTGACAGGGTTTTCCTGCGCAGGCGTAGTCACAGGGCCACAGGCACTGGAAGGCCACCCAGTCACAGCCCTGTAGTACGGCGTTCCCTATAAAGGGCATTCCCGAACTGGTCTTTTGCTTAAAAAACTCTGTGCCCGGCATCAGCTCAACCGGAGTGACAGGGTCTCCCTTATACAGCAATGTCGGCTTCCCGTCAACAAGGGAGAGGCGGAAATCCGTTTTCATATCGTTCATGTATTTGAAAAGCTTGAGATTATCCCAGGAGAACATAGAAGAAAGCGTACTGAGATGAAAACCCAGATCTGTGGCCATCACGATCGTCCCGTCCGGCAGTTTAAAGCTGTTGCAGGTCAGAGCATTGGGATAGATACGGTAATCTTTTCCGCACTTCTTATAGACCTCCCGATCGATTATGATCCCTCGGCTGACGACCAGACATTTGAGTTCTACGGAATCGACAGTCTCTCCTAAAACCTTATAGTACATCATGTATTTCCTCCAAAAATCCCGAGTTTTCGCGCTGTCATCCAAACCACAGCCTCAACCCGTTGTTATCCAAATCACTAACTCAACCCTACCGCAAAAACATCTAAACCGGCCACTCAACCCCACGACATCTAAATCGCCTACTCAACCCTCCGACCGGAGCGATTGATATGTTCTGACAGAGCGATTTTTACGGCTAAATCCGCTCGCTGCCACTGATGCCCTAATGCCCGAAAAGCCCGGAAATACGGCACTTTTTCGGCAGTCAATCCTTAACCCGTGACATCAATACTACCGTCTCGACGTCGTTCCACATGAGCAACAAAAAAAGTATCATTCTGCAGAATATTTGGTCCCTCTCCGGTTCCATGAATACAGTTAAATCAGTTTTTTCATCCACCTTATTTTTTCCGTCCAAATCAGCAGACATTCGGACGAAAATTATTTGCTGTCTGCACGAACGTAAAATGTACTTCTTCCGGACCCTTCCCGAATGATAAGTCCTTCTTCAGTAAGTTTCTTAAGTGCTGCAAGGGCTGAGGATCTTCCTATGCTAGGACAATGAGCCACAACCTCTGCCCCTGTAAATTTCCCGATTTTTCCCCCGGCATACTTTTTGACAATGTCATATGCCGTACTTCTATTTCCGGTATAGGACAATAAGCCTACTCTTTCTTCAAATTCTGTATAACATGCCAAAACAGCCTGAAGCATATACCTGATAAATGGTGTCGGATCATTTTCCTCTTCATGCCAACCGGCATCTGACGCTTCGAGAGTATCGTAGTACCGATCCTTTGTTTTCTCTATCTGCTTTTCTATACTGATGTACTTTCCCACATTATATCCGTTTTTATACAGCAGAAGTAATGTAAGCAGTCTGCTCATTCGTCCATTACCATCGTTAAATGGATGAATACAAAGAAAATCGCAGACAAACGTCGGAATAAGTATCAGTGAATCAATCTTCTCAGTTGCGATGGCCTGTTCATAGGCATTGCAGAGATTTTCTACTGCATCCGGGGTATCGTAAGGCGCAATCGGTGTGAATCTGGTAACTACAGTTCCATCTGGCTTTGTCTCATTGATATAGTTCTGCACATTCTTGAAATGTCCACCGTAAGAAAAACCTGCCCTCTTTAAAAGATCACGATGCAGCTGAAGTATATAAGACGGATGAATCGGAATATATTCATTACTCTCGTGAATCGTGTTCAGCACATCCCTGTAACCCATGATTTCATCCTCATCACGATTCCTGGGAGTTGTCCTTTCTTCAAACAACTGTTTCATACGAGTACTTGTCGTGACAATCCCCTCGATTTTATTGGATGCTTCCGTACTCTGTATTTGAGCAATCTCAACAAGGCGATCCAATTCAACAGGCTTCTGCCTAATGAATAAATCTTGTCTTCCTTTGCATTCGTGAATCTTTGCAACAAGGTTTAGAATATCTGTATCCCAGGCTTTTTCATAGAGCCTGCTGTAATCAAACGATCTCATAAGAACCCCTTTCATCCAACGCTCCGCATTTTCATCCAATTATACTTGATTTTGGACAAAAAATCAATCTGCTCAGGAGTTTATTCTTAATACGGGGCTAACGTTGCCAATTTTTTTATTGTTTGAAATTTGGGAGCGTTAAAACATTTCTCCAAATAGCAGCGGACGGCATCTCTGCCGCCCGCCTTGTTCACACAGGTTGTATACCCGGTTTACTTTTTCACTTTGACTTTCACAGTCACAGTCTTGGAAAGTGCATTGTAATTAGTATTGCCCTTGGCTGTCACTTTTACTTTACACTTGTAGGTTCCTTTCTTGGTCCCCTTCTTGACTGTAACCTTGCCGGTCTTAGCATTGACTGTCAGCTTTGCGCTGCCGCCGGCCTTCTTGTAGGTCACCGTGCCCTGCGCATTTTTCACCGTGATCGGTGCGACAGTCTGCTTTGCCTTCTTGACTTTCGAGACCTTGACTGTCTTGGCCTTTGCTGTTGCAGTCATCTTCTGCGCGACCTTATTGATCTTGAAGGTCGCTGTAGCCGTGCCCATATGGTTGTCGCCCGTGCCGGTCACGATGACCGTTGCAGTACCGGCATTGGTGTTGTTCTTATAGGAAACCTTGTATTCGGTATTCTTCGTAAGAGTCACGCCGTCCAATGTGACGACCGGAGTCTGCGTCTGCGCTTTGCCGGTGTAGTTCACTGTCTTAAGGCCGGTGATCTCAGCCGAAGAGATGTCCGTCTTCTTCTCAAGGTTCGTGTAAGCCTTGATCACAGCAGACCGGGCATCACGCAGTTGTTCTGTTGTTGCCTCATCGTCATTCACCAGTTCATTGAACGTCTGATATGCATCAGCATAGTCCTTGTATGACGCAGCAGTATAAAGGCTCCCGTCTACCAGACGGTTGAGATACGCCAGATAAACGACCGCTTTATCTCGCAGATCTGCAGCCTCGGCTGCTTCAGCAACGATCTGTGAGGCTTTGTCAACTGCCTCGTTCAGTCTGGCGGTCAGATCAGCATCGATCTGTGCCTGCTGTGATTCGGTGAGTGCATCATATGCATTCTTAGCTTCCCGTACAGCTGCAACATCCGTGCGCTTCATTGCATCGACCTCAGGCAGAGCTTCGATCAAAGCAATAACGTTTTCAACTTGCTGATCAATATAAGTATAGATGTATGTTATGTTGTCAGTTATCGCTGTATCTTCATCCGGTGGTGTATCC
>CAMCER010000174.1 GCA_945873875.1 uncultured Clostridia bacterium | reverse complement strand
CACTCCGTTTCTCGTAATGGATGTAAGCCTGTCCTTCTCATACGCATAGTCCACGCTTACATCCTGTCCGCCGACCGTTCTGCTCACTTTCGTCAGCTTGTCCGTGTTGGCATCGTAAGTGTAATCAGTTGTATTGCCTCTGACATCCGTCACCTTGGCCAGAAGGCGGTTCTTGGCATCGTACGTATAGCTGGTCTTATTTCCCCTGGAATCGGTAACGCTCTTGACCTGTCTTCCGTCGGATGTGTATTCCATAGAAGACTCCATACGGTCACTGCATTCCTCAAGGATCCACCACTTATTATCCTGTACTTTGGTATGGGCAGTCAGGATGATATCCGCATTGCTTGCGTAGGAATAGTTCATGACATCCAGAGCCGTATTCCCGTCCTTGCAGACGATGGCGTAGCCGGTTCCCCTATCCGGTTCGGTTTCATCAAACCAGAAGAGCTGGGTCTCTTTTCCGTCCACCTTCGCTTCCAGGGCAAGTCTTGGGTAGCCGCTGTCATTGGTTCCGGATTTGGCCAGTACCATGCCCGGTGCGTGCAGCGGTTCCAGGTAGAAGTAAATTCCTTCCTGTTTCGTCAGTCGGAACTGCTGGTTCTTTCCTCCGTTATAGTAATGCTGCATGCCTTTGGTTCCTGCTGTCGTCCCGGCCTTATAGATATCCACATACTGTCCGGATCTGCGTCCCCTTAAGTAGTATACCTTTCCGTCTTCCGGCACTGCGGAGATGGTTCCTTCATCGGCCGGTTCGAAATGCCAGTTCTGATATCGCCTTCCTTCTGCCAGCGGATAGCTGAGTACGGCCTGTCCCTCCGCGGTGCTCTGCGCCCAGTTAGACGGACCTTTCTTGTCTCCGGTCCCTTTACAGCTGAGCTGGTAGCTTCCGTCCTGGTTCGGATGAAGTTTCCACTTCTGTGCATCATGGTTATTGCTTCCGTGGATCTGGATGACGGCTCCGTCACTCTGGGAGTTATCGATCAGATCCAGCATCCTTCCCGGGGAACTCTGGGCTTCCAGATTGATATAACCGTTCTTGCAGTCAATGACCTTCCACTTCTGGTCAACTGCTCCGGTAAAGGCATGGAGCTGCACTGCCGGCGGGGTGCTCTGCCCCTGTACTTCCATATAGTGTCCGGAATACTGGTCACGGATATAGTAGATCCTTCCCGGCGTCACCGATGCCAGATGTTTCCCGCCTTCCACGGTCATTCCGGTCGGCATTCCCTTTTCATCATAGGTGAATCGGTATCGTACCCCTTCGGAATTCGACGCATTTACCAGATGTTTCTTGGTATCATAGCCGTAATCGAAGGCAGTCCCGTCAATATTTCCCATTCTGGTCAGGGAATCTTTCCCGTCGAACACAAAGTGGGATTTTTCTGCCGCGCTGACTGCGCTGATCAGGTTGCCTTCACTGTCATATACGTAGCTTTCCCCGTCATCCCTTACAAGCTGCATGCCATCGAAGAGTACCTGGTTCACCTGGTTGTCATACTGCAGGTACACGTTGATCGCGCTGTAGGTCTTCTTTGTCATGGAGTTCTCATCATCAGTACTGAACACACCGCTCACGAACTGCCAGCCGCTGATGTTCGGGTTGCAGGCGAACTCATGCTTCTTCACATCATTGGTCCCGTAGACAACTTCCGCAACCAGGCTAAACTTCTTGCCCGGGATACCGCATCCTTTCACATGGCAGCTTACGGAATAGATGTCCCCTTCGGATCCGGAGACATGCACAGTCTGCTTACAGCTCAAGGCCTTGTCTCTTCGCCCTGTTATGGCTGCGCAGCGTCCGTGGGTGCTGTCCGATGCGTATTTCGTTCCCTGCACAGCCGAAGAGAAGGTCCAGTTCGCAGGTGCACTTCCGGAGAGGGTCTCGAATCCGGAATTAAGAAGCAGGTTCAGTTTATTGGCCGCCTTTCCTTCCTCCAGCTGTACTGCGCTGACACGCAAGGTTCCTGACATCCCCAGGATTCCGGCGAACACCGTCACACTCTTCTGGGCTGTGAGGGTGAAGGTCAGGGTCAGTCTCTCCCATCCTCCGTCCACTTCCGCGTCGGTATCTGTATCCAGCATACGCTCCCCTGAGATACGGGTTCCGTCTGGCTGGAGCACCATCAGGCAGGCGCCTTTTCCTTCCGTGCTTCCGCTTCCTGCTGACAGATTTTCTGTTTTCACGTAGGCCGAGAGCGTATAGGTTCCTGCCGCAAGCGTCACATCCTGGCAGATTCCTTCCTCCGATGTGGCATCTGTCTTGGCCAGCTTCGCACACTTCGTTCCGATGTACCCGGCATCTGTGGTGACCGTTCCCTTCGTCTGATCTGACAGGCGGCAGGTATACCAGCTGGAAGTTCCGTAACTTGTATCAAAGACCGGATTCTTCAGAAGGTTATACACGGTCTTCTGGACAGAGCCTTCCTTTCCCAGCTTGTGATTCTTCATGCCGGAAGTAAAGTAGGTATAGTGGTTGGCATATCCGTCATTTTCCAGCACATCTGTCGGGCGGCCCATGTTGTCAAAGTGGTATGTCGTCTTCCGGTTGTCCGCGGTCTGTCCGATTTCCCCGTCCAGTCCCGGCTCCTCGAAAGTCGTAGTATTTCCATTTGCATAAGAGATCTTCATCTCCTGCCCCGTCTGGCTTCCGGCACCTTTCTCCGTGATCCTGCTGACACGGGGCACACGGAAATCGTTCGTATACTGGTAGGAGATGCTGTATCCTTCCGGATTCGTCACGCTTAAGAGCTTATGTGCGGAATCGTAGGTGAAAGTGGTCTTCTCCCCATCCGGATATGTGATGGAAGCAAGGTTTCCTGCACTGTCATAGGTGTACTGGATGGAGCGTCCCGCCATATCCCTGATCGCCGTGATCCGGGAGAGGGAGGCATCATTCTTATAAACGAATTCGATCTTCGCCCCGGTCGGATCCGTAATGTATGGGATATAATTCTGGGTAGAATTCGGCTCATACTCATAGGTGACTTTATTTCCATCCGGGTCTTCATCAAATCGGAGATATCCGTCTCTACCAAAAGTATACTTCATTTTGTCCTTTGTCTCAATACATTTCCAGTGATCATAGTCTGCGCCGGTAGAATCGGTGATCGTAAGTCCCAGCCCGTCTTCGTCTTTCAGCCTGCCGCCGTCTTCGGTATCTTTATAGAAGTAATGCTTTGTTGCATCGCCATCCGTATAGACATATGGATAGTCCGTGATCCCGGTTGCTTCCAGTTTCTGCAGGCAGCTTAAGGTCC
>CAMCER010000173.1 GCA_945873875.1 uncultured Clostridia bacterium | reverse complement strand
ATCCATGTCCGCAGTGACTTCCTTCACCAGATTATTGAACTTGGACAGTATCCATCTGTCCAGTTCAGGTCTGTCGAGGGGTTTGATATAGTCTGCGCCTGTAGCCTGGCAGTCGTTATAGTCAACTCTCAGCACATCCATGCTGATATCGTCCTGGTTCGAGTAAAGGACAAAGAAGTTATATACATTCTTCAGTGTGCCGAAGAACTTGCTCACGATCTCAATGAGACCGTCTTCATCGAATTTCGTAGGCGACCATGCCGGTGAAACGTGCATCAGGTACCAGCGTGTGGCATCTGCTCCGTATTTGTCGAAAAGCTCGAATGGGTCTACGGTGTTGCCCACGTGTTTGCTCATCTTCTTGCCGTTCTTGTCAAGGATAAGGTCGTTTACCAGTACGTTCTTATACGGCGCCTGACCCTTGATGAATGTTGAGATGGCCATCAGTGAGTAGAACCATCCTCTGGTCTGGTCGATACCTTCGCAGATAAAGTCAGCCGGGAAGAATTCTGTGTCGAATTCCTCTTTATGCTCGAAAGGATAATGCCTCTGAGCAAACGGCATAGCGCCGCTGTCGAACCAGCAGTCCATTACTTCAGGAATACGTGTCATCAGTTTTCCGCATTCAGGACAAACCAGATGCACATCATCCACATACGGTCTGTGCAGTTCGATGTTCTCATCTATATCTTCAGCAGCCTTCTCAACCAGCTCTTTCCTGCTTCCGACACATTCAAGATGTCCGCATTCGCATCTCCAGATAGGGATAGGTGTTCCCCAGTATCTGTTTCTGGAGATAGCCCAGTCCTTCACGTCCTCAAGCCAGTTGCCGAAACGCTTCTCCCCGACAAAATCAGGGAACCAGTTGACTGATCTGTTATTAGCAACGAGCTGATCTTTCAGCTTGCTCATCTCTATGTACCAGCTGGGCTTAGCGTAGTATACCAGCGGAGTGCCGCATCTCCAGCAGTGCGGGTAGTTATGGACCATCTTTTCCTTTGCGAAGACCTTGTTATCATCGCTGAGGTACTTGAGTATCTCCACGTCCAGGCCCTCTTCCATAACGAATCTGCCTGCCCATGGCGTCTCTGTATATTTTCCCTGTTCATCTACAGGATTGACTACAGGAAGATCATAGTTCCTTCCCGTGTTATAGTCATCTTCACCGAATGCCGGCGCAGTGTGGACGATACCGGTACCATCTTCAATAGTTACATAATCAGCGCAGGTTACATAAAACGCTTTCTTGTCCGGTTTGCAGAAAGGCATCAGCTGTTCGTACTCGATGTATTCAAGCTCTTTGCCCTTCATCTCGTCTATGACTTCATAGTTCCCTTCGCCAAGGACTTTGTCTGCCAGAACCTTAGCCACGTAGAATACGCTGCCTTCCTCATCCCCTGCTGTCATCTTCACTTTCACATAGTCAACATCAGGTCCCACAGTAAGTGCAACGTTGGCAACCAGTGTCCACGGTGTGGTGGTCCATGCCAGGAAATATTCATCTGCGTCTTTCCTCTTGAACTTGGCAGTCAGAGTCAGTACTTTTACTTCCTTGTACCCCTGGGCTACTTCGTGTGAAGCCAGTCCTGTTCCGCATCTCGGACAGTACGGCAGGATCTTATGTCCTTCATAGATGAGTCCTGCGTCAAAGAATTCCTTCAGGATCCACCATCCGGTCTCTATATAGTCGTTATCAAGTGTGATGTAAGGATCGTCCAGATCGATGAGATATCCCATGCGTTTAGTCATGTCTCTCCACATGCTCTCATATGTGAAGACCGACTCCTTGCACTTCTCGTTGAATTCCTTTATACCATATGCTTCGATATCCTGTTTGCCGCTCATGCCAAGCTGCTTTTCAACTTCTATCTCTACAGGAAGGCCGTGAGTGTCCCATCCTGCTTTTCTCGTTACTCTGAAGCCCTGCATGGTCTTATATCTGCAGACTGAGTCTTTCAGCGTCCTTGCTATTACATGGTGAATGCCCGGTCTTCCGTTAGCTGTCGGAGGCCCTTCATAGAATATGAAACTGGGCATGCCCTCTCTTGATGTGACACACTTTCCAAGGAGATCTTCCTTCTCCCATTTTTCAGCCTGCTCCTGCTGGACTTTCGCTATAGGTTCTTCTGATAAATTCTTAAACATATGATTCTTTCCTCAAAAAATCCCATCCGAAGACAACGAGACAGGGACGATCTTTACGACCGCGGTACCACCCTGTTTGCTTTCCCAGAAAGCGCGCCGGTATATCCGTATCTGGCGCTCCTGGAACAAGCCTCTTGTTCCGCATGGGCTCCGGGTTGATTAGGCCCTTCATCACTCCATTGATCCAATATTCTTAACTACCCTTGATTTTACGTTATGGCACCCTCCATGTCAAGATTTTTCAATACACAGACGGTCTCTCTCAGTATGCCATTCGGATAAAATAAGAGGCTGGTTTTTTTCTGCCCTGCTGGACTATTTCCCGTAATTGGTGTAATCTTAAAGAGAACTAATTTCATAAACACCCGCAAGGAGGATAATCATGTACTATGAGATGGAGATAGCCGGTAAAACCAGAAAACTTCAGCTGTTCCCTGTAAGTGAAGATACCAGTATCGCAGCATTCATTCTTCTGGGAGATGTGGAGATCACTGAGGCTTCTGCTGCGAAACTGCTTGAAAAAGCACCAGATTTCGACATCCTGTTCACAGCTGAGGCAAAGAGCATCCCTCTGATCCACGAAATGGCGAAGCAGGCCGGAATGAACGAGTATGTAGTAGCCCGCAAAGCAGTCAAGGTCTATATGGAAAACATCGTTTCCACAGGAGTTGATTCCATCACTACAGCAGGATCACAGAAACTGTTCATCGGACAGACTGAAGTGGACATGATCAAGGGAAAGAAAGTCCTGATCATAGATGATGTTATAAGTACAGGCAGTTCCTTGCTTGCCATGGAGGAACTTGTTGAAAAAGCCGGCGGGAATATCGTTGGAAAGATGGCCGTCCTTGCTGAAGGCGATGCCATGGAAAGACCGGATATCATCGCGCTGCATAAGCTTCCCCTCTTCGATGCAGACGGGAATATAAAGGAGTAGCAGCGATTATCCGATCCACGATAAGAATAAAAGAGCAGTCCGCAAGCCGGCACTGCTCTTTTTTACTGTCTGTTCAGTTTCCTGCTATTCAGCCTTCTCCACAGGCTCGGGTACTTTGTCAAGGTATTCTTCCAGTGTGAGTCCTTTTTCAGTTATCTCCTTTGCCACGTCCGCATCGCCGATATAACGCAGATG
>CAMCER010000172.1 GCA_945873875.1 uncultured Clostridia bacterium | reverse complement strand
TGAAAGAATATGTGGCCGCTTTTGTCAGAGGCGACAGAGACCTGAACATGACCAAGCTGGTCAACGCTCTTGACATACCGGAGCATGCCATCGAATTTGCTGACGAAGAGAAGATGGGCGCTGCTACAGGCTGCGTAGGCGGATTCACGGGACCTGTGGGACTTCACGACTGCAGGATAGTAGTGGACAGCGAGCTTCCGGGTCAGAAGAACCTTTGCGCGGGAGCATGTAAGGAAGACCACCATCTGATCAACGTGAACTTCGAAAGAGACTATAAAGCAGACATAATAACAGACCTTAAGCTCATAAAAGAAGGAGACAAATGCCCGAAGTGCGGAGCCCCTGTAAAGATGACCAGAGGCATCGAAGTGGGACAGGTGTTCAAGCTGGGGACCAAGTACAGCCAGTCCATGGGAGCTACATACAAAGACGAGAACATGACAGACCAGCTCATCGTCATGGGATGCTACGGCATCGGCGTAACCAGGACACTTTCTGCAGTCATCGAGCAGCATCACGACGAAAACGGCATCATATGGCCTGTCGCCGTGGCACCGTATCATGTGATCATCACACAGATAAAGCCGGGAGATGAGGCTCAGGACAAAGTCGCGGAAGACATATATGAGAAACTTACTAAAGCAGGCGTAGAAGTGCTTCTGGACGACAGGAAAGAAAGACCGGGAGTCAAGTTCAAGGATGCGGACCTTCTGGGTATCCCGGTACGCATAACAGTAGGAAGAGGCGCAGCAGACGGACAGGTGGAATATAAGCTCCGCCGGGATGCTGAAAAGGAAGACGTTTCAGTAGAAGAAGCCATCAGCCGCGCGACAGATATAGTAAACAGAGAAAAAGACGGACGGTTCTGAGGACAGGATGCGCGGCACATCTGCCTCGGGGCATTGAAAGAACAGTGATCAGGGATGGACAGCGTTATGGAAGAAAAAGAAAAATGCAGTTTCAAAGCACTGATAAAACTGTTCTTTTCATTTTTCGGGATAGGCCTGTTCACCATTGGCGGCGGCATGGCCATGCTGCCGGTGATACAGCGTGAAGTAGTTGAGAACAAGAAGTGGCTGGACGAGGAAGAGATGCTGGACTGCATCGCCCTGAGTCAGGCACTGCCCGGAGTCATCGGGGTCAGCTGCGGCACATACATAGGAAAGAGACTGTACGGGCTCAGGGGCGCCATCGTGGCTACGCTGGGCGTGGTACTGCCTTCGATACTGTGCATAATCGCTGTAGTATATATCCTGGACGCTGTTGAAGGAAACCCTTATGTGGATGGGGCGCTGACAGGAGTAAAGGCCGCAGTCACGGGAAGCATCCTGGTGACTGTGTGGCGCATGGGAAAGCAGGCTGTAAAGGACGTGTTCGGCTGGGCAGTAGCCATAACAGCCTTCGTCATGATCGCGGTGTTCAAACTCAACGCGGTCTGGGCAGTGGTCTTCGCCACGGCGGCGGGCCTGATCTCGGCCTACGCGGGAAGGGCTGTATCAAAAGGAAAAAACGAGCGGGGCGGTGATAACAGATGAATCTGCTCATTTTATTCGCTTCGTTCTTCAAGATAGGGATATTCGGATACGGCGGCGGCACAGGCATGCTCCCCCTTATATTCCAGACAGTACAGAGCCTGGGGCTTGTGACGGAAAAGCAGTTCGCCGACCTGGTGGCTGTCTCACAGGTGACACCGGGACCTATAGCGGTCAACGCTGCGACTTTCGTGGGCTTCAGCTCACAGGGCCTTGCGGGAGCCCTCATTGCCACACTGGGAGTAGTGATCCCTTCATTTGTCCCGATCCTCATAGTCATGAGGCTCATGGACAGATATAAAGAGACTACAGTGCTGACAGGAATAATGAAGGGCGTAAGACCTGCGACCCCCGCGTTAATCGCGGCGGCAGTGATATTCATCGCCCAGACATGTATCGTAAACTGCGATATTTTTTCAGCAGAGATGATCACCGGCTGGAAGGATATGATCAACTGGATACCCCTTGCCATGTGCGCGGTCACAGTGATCATGACAGGAAAGTTCAGGATCAATCCCATGATAGCCTACGGGATCATGGCACTTATCGGGGCTTTTGTCTGCAGATGAGGATAAATCGATCAGAAGATCGGCACAGATATATTGAAAGTAGATAGCGGAAGGAGGATGTGTCCGGTTTATCAAGCCCGGACCCTACGAAAACATGAAGAAATTTACTATTGAACTGGAAAACGGAAAGAAGATCACGGGAGAGCTTTATCCTGAAAAGGCTCCGGAAACAGTGGAGAACTTTATCAAACTGGCTCAGGACGGCTTTTATGACGGACTCATTTTCCACAGAGTCATTCCGGGATTCATGATCCAGGGCGGATGTCCTGACGGAACAGGAATGGGCGGTTCGGGACACCACATCAGAGGTGAATTCGCAGCTAACGGATTTGTCGATAATGACATAAGACACACACGCGGAGTCATTTCAATGGCAAGAGCTATGGATCCTAACTCAGCAGGCTCACAGTTCTTCATCATGGTAGCTGACGCGCCTCACCTGGACGGACAGTATGCCGCATTCGGAAAAGTCCTTGAGGGAATGGAAGCTGCAGACGAGATCGTGGCTGTTGAAAGGAACGCCATGGATAAACCTCTCACAGATCAGAGGATGAAGACCATAACTATCACTGAAGAATAGGAGAAGCTTATGAAAATCAAATTTTGCGGAGCTGCGACAGGAGTCACAGGATCATGTCACCTCATAACCACGGAGAACCATAAGGTGCTTTTAGACTGCGGACAGTTCCAGGGCAACAAAGCCATGGAAGCTCTCAACGCCGAGCCGTTCCCGTTCGACCCTGCGGAGATAGAGTTCGTGATCTTATCCCACGCCCACATTGACCACTGCGGAAGGATCCCGCTTCTGGTGAAAAGAGGATTCAAGGGAAAGATCTACTGCACAGATGCTACCGCCGACCTGCTGGATGTCATGCTCAAAGACAGCGGCTACATCCACGAAAAGGACGCGGAGCAGCAGAACAGGAAAAACGAAAGGGCAGGAAGGCCTCTGGTAGAGCCTCTCTACACTTTCAATGACGCAGTGGATTCACTGAAATTCGTTCAGCCCGTGTTATATAACCAGCTGATCGAGCTCAACGATGAGATGAGCATAGTGTTCAACGACGCAGGCCATATACTGGGCTCAGCCATAACAGAACTCTGGGTAAAAGAAACTGACGAGGCAGGCAAAGAGACTATCTCAAAGACAGTCTTCTCAGGCGACCTGGGAGTCATG
>CAMCER010000171.1 GCA_945873875.1 uncultured Clostridia bacterium | reverse complement strand
GGCAGAGTGGAGTGAAGACTCATACTTTCTCATCCTGGCAGAGATCACGTCAGCCTTAGTGTTATAGTTATACGCCGTGGCAATAGTGTTGATCAGGTCCATGTAAGGCCTGTACATGTGGGTGAAGGCGTCTTTTCTGACTCTGCGGTCCTTTGACTCCATGAATTTGATGTAGTTTCCGTGTGTCAGCTGTTCATCCTCGCCGTCTTCGTTTTTTATGTTCCCGAACTTCATGTCTGCATTGTTGAGCATGGTGAATATGTCGCCGGATGCACCGGTGACTTCGCTGAGCTGGGCTATGATGTTCTCTTCTTCCTTTGAGAGGACATGGGCTTTTTCCCTGAATACGTCTTTAAGGAAGAATCTGTACATTTCAAGGTCTTTCAGTTCATCGACAAATCCCATGACCTTTTCTTCAGGAGCGCTGAGAAGCTCAGGGATGAAGAATGATGTGGCGGCAGAAGTTTTAGCCGCGATGCTCCCGCATTTGTCCGTCATAGCCTGGTATTCTGCGACCCGGTTATCCTCGTCGCGCCTCATTCTGGCGTATACGAAGACTTTCTCAAGTCTCTGCCAGATCCTGTCTCTTTCCTGAAGAGCCTTAAGAAGTGTATCTGCTGATTCTGTCACTTTCCCTCTGAATGAGACAAAGGCGGCAGCTTCTTTTTCTGTTTCTTCCAGTATCCCGTCTATGACACTTTCATCGGGGAACATATCCTCTATGTCCCACTTGTATTTCTGTTCTATGTCTTTTCTTTCTCTCAGCTTTTTTTCTGCCATTATATCCTCCCTGGCGGAGCATGCCTTATGCGCGCGAGCAGTGATGCTTTATGCCCTGAAAGCGCGTAAAGTCTTTACGTTTGCTCCGGTTATATTATTTTACTTTATTCTTTTTCTAATGTATAATTTATCTTAAATCGATGCGAAACAATTATAGCACAGAAAGGAAATTCATTAAATGGATAACAGACCTATCGGATTTTTCGATTCAGGACTCGGAGGACTGAATTCTATCCCTTATCTCAGGAAGATCCTTCCCGATGAGAAGGTGGTATATTTCGGTGATACGGCAAGGACGCCTTATGGTTCCAAGGCTATATCCACCATCAGGAATTTTTCTGTGCAGATATGCGATTTTCTGGTGAAAAACGATGTGAAGATGATTGTTATCGCATGCAACACTGTCAGTTCCACATGTGTCGAGATGCTTCAGAAAAGGTATCCGGATATCCCGATCGTGGGCATAATCGAGCCTGCGGCAAAAGCCATAAGCAGAAGGTGTTCTGTCCAGAACAAGATAGGCATCATAGGCACGAAGGTAACTATCCAGAGCGGTGCGTACAAGAAACTGATCAGAAGGTACAACCGCGATCTTCAGATATTCGAGACTGCCTGTCCTGCACTGGTGCCGCTTATCGAGGAAGGGATAATCCATAACGACATAATGGACCTGACGATCAAGTACTACATGGAGGATTTCGTTCTTCAGGACAGACTTGATACCATCGTGCTGGGATGTACCCATTATCCTCTGATCCGGTCGAATATCGAAAGACTTTATCCGGATCTTCAGGTGATAAACCCTTCAGAGGAGATCGTCTACAGGATAGATGAGATCCTTAAGGATAAGGATATGCTGGCAGAAGATTCAGATGTTGAAAATGCTTTTTATGCCAGCGACCTTTCGGAGAATTTCGTCAACATGATAAACTCCATCTTCAAGGGCGCGGATATGCACGTGGAATTCAAGAATCTGGAACCTGACACGGTGTAAAGGAACGTGAGATACACGGGAAAACTGTTTCATGACTTGTAGACACGGGGAGGTAGGTAAATGGACCTGAAAGAATTACTGGAATATCTGGACATCGACTCGCCGGAGGATTTGGAATACTTTGAGAATATGGCAGACCTGATGGAATCCGATGAGGAAATTCCTGTGGAAACACTGAAAGAATTGTTTTCTGACGCAGATATGGAGCAGGTGTCCGGGATCATTTCTGAATATTTTGAAGATATCCTGGAGCATGTGCCTGATGAGGCTGCGGAGATATATTCGCTGCTCAATACAGTCAGACTGTCTCTTGCCGGCATGGCGAAAAACATCGATGATGATGACGAGATGTTCACTTTTGCTGAAGAATTTGAAAGGGTGCACCAGTGGTACGCCATGGATTCCGTGGTAAAGTGCACCAGGACAGAAGGCGAGGGAGCAGATCTTACTGAGCCAGTAGAGATGCCGCTTCGCGATGCTCTTGCCATGTACCGCATGGAGAAGCTGGGCGAAGAGGAATACGAATACGATTTTGAAGACTGTCTCGATTTTGAGATGGACGAGTATGTCATGACTTTTTCTGAATTGATGGATGAAGAAGATATGGCAGAGACCGATCAGGATTATGAAGACAGTTACGATGACAGGGATGATTACTGATCAGGAGTGATCAGGTTGATTTGGAGGACAGACTATGACAAAGGGACAGAACATTTTCGAACTTCCGGTATTCAGAGGCCATGAAAGATTCGATCTGCCGGGCGAGATGGAAAGAGTCACATCGGGTCGCGGCGGTGAGACCATCATCGTTTTCACAGGCGAAAAAGCGGTGCTCTATGACTGCGGTATGGCATACTGCGGAAAGAAGACCCTTGAGAATATAAAGAAGGCTCTGGCGGCGCACAAGAAGGCCGACGGATCAGACTACACCATAGACTATATACTTGTGAGCCACACGCATTACGATCATATCGGTGCTCTTCCTTTCGTGCTTGAGCAGTATCCTGACGCCAAGGTTGTAGGATCAGAAAAAGGCCAGTACATATTCACAAGACCGGGAGCGCTGAAAGTCATAAAGGGTCTGGGCGAGACTGCAAGAGACCAGTACGATCCGGGAAACACCATGGAGATACCAGGCGAAGGCTTCAGGATAGATATAACTCTGAAAGACGGCGAGAGCCTTGATCTGGGAAGCCAGAAACTCATCGCTCTTGAGACCAAGGGACATACTGACTGCGCCATGGCCTATGTCTTCGAGCCAATGAACGTGATGTTCGCAAGCGAGAGCACAGGGGTGCTTGAAAGAGGCATAGTCAATACGCCTATACTCAAGAATTATGACGACTCCATAGTTTCTGTAGAAAAGTGCAGGGCGTACGGAGCCGCTCACATCATAGTTCCTCACTACGGACTTATCCCGGAAAGCTTCAACCAGGAGTACTGGGATACATTCATAAAAAACGCGAAGGAAAAGAGAAAACTCGTCAAGGGCTGGTATGATGAAGGAC
>CAMCER010000170.1 GCA_945873875.1 uncultured Clostridia bacterium | reverse complement strand
ACGAAGTTTCCGTTAGTCCTGGATTCTGATACGATCCTTCCCATGGCATCATAAACGGTGGTGGTCGTTATCGTGTTCCCGTCAGTCCTTTCTACCTCCGTCTCAGTCAGCCCTCCGCTCCCGTTATATGAATAACTGTGAGAAGTGCTTCCGGTCTCAACATATGTATCATTGTTCTCATCCCAGCGATACTCTGTCTCGCTTTTTACCTGACCGGGCTTTCCGCCTGACTCATTATCTCCGTAATACTCCGTTTCCGTCTTTTCTCCGGTGACAGAATCCCGAGATATAGTCTCGTTACCGTTCTCATCATACTGATATGTGACGTTAGATGTAGTCACTTCGTCGCCGCTGACTTCAGTCTCTGAGCTTATCTGTCCCTCACAGGCGCCATTTCCAGTGGTGGTGTAATACTCATAATCGGTTGTGTTGCCGCTTTCATCTTCCTCCTCTGTCAGATATTTATCATCATCATAGTCTGATGTATCAGTGACTGTGCCGGTAGTCTCTGTTATCTTTCCGTCTTCTCCCAGCTCTTCGTATGCCACTTCGCTCTCGGTCTTTACCAGCATATCATCCTCATAGGAATATCTGGTCTCAAGACCGTTCTCATCCTCTGACTTTATGCAGTTTCCTTCATCATTGAACCAGTCTGTCTGTGTGTCCAGAGTGAGTCCTGCAGCCTTGTTCTCTGTCACAGTGCTTCCACTGCCATATGTCATATCGAGGATGGAATTATCAGGATAAGTGATCCTGTCTGCTTTCTTTCCTGAATATGACACTCTGTGCCGGTTCCCGTTGGCATCAAACATGTCTGAAAGGGATGGGTATGAGTTGTCTGTATCCGAATAATCGAAGCTGCAGGTTATAGTATCGTTACCTGATGATGCGTGCCTTACAGCAGACTCCAGCATGCCGTCGTTATCATAACTGTAACTGATGCTGCCTCCGTCAGGCATGGATATCTCATCTATGCAAAGCGGGTTGGTGCCGTTCTCACCGTCACAGTATGATATATCCAGGCTGATATTCCTTCCTGTGGTGACTTTAGTGAGGAGTCCTTTCTCAGGATCGTAATCGAAAAGCAGCGGATTATCGTTATTGTCCTCATAAAGCACCAGTTTGCCGCTGGCATCGAATCTGTATTCATCGCCGTCCTTGGTGGTAAGAGTATATGCGCTTTCTATGTTTCTACTTTCTGCCGGGATATCTCCTCTGGCAGGTATGGTGAAGTCTTCTGTCTGTTCATCTTCTTCAAGGATCATATACTTGCCAAGATTCGATATATATTTTCCATCAGAGCCTTTTGAGAACAGCAGTATGCTTCCTGTCTCGTCTCTGTATGCTATCTGCTCCATGTCAGAGGTAGGACCTTCACATATGCCAAGGAGCTCAAGATCGTAATTATGGCTCCATCCGGGACCGAAAGCCGATATCGCGCTGGCCTGGCTGTTATATACCCTGCTTATCTCCACAGGCATCTCATCGTTATCTATGGATATGTCCTCCTGTGAGAACAGGAGATTGCCTTTGCTCTTTTCTATGGATATATCACCATTTGGCATCTGGGCTGTCGCATATGAGAAGCTTTCTTTATCACCAAGACGCTTAGCGTATTCATCAGCATCCACTACTCTGCTGGATACCTGGCTTGAGAACCTGCTCTTATCAGCGCTCACTGCATCAGAGACCGCTCTCACCTTGTAGTAGAAGGTGCCGGAATAGTTAGTGTTCATCTCAGCATAGTATCCTTCTTTCAGGCCTTCTGCTATCCTGTTCTCAGAGTTCGGCGTGAAGCCTGCGCTCTCTCCTCTGTATACCTCATATGATATATCTTCCGGAAGATCAGAAGGAAGGTCCCATCTTACATATGTCTTGTAGTTTATCTTATCTGCTGCTGTAAGACCTGTAGGACGGTAGTTCTCCGCTTTCGATATCCTGAAACGTTCTTTTCTGAGTGTGTCTGAGCTTACCTTTACAGATATATCTGATATATCAGATCCTGAAGGCATGGTGACTCTCAGCATGATGCTTCTCGTCTCAAGTACTCCGCCTGAGACATCTGTAACATACACTGTGTCTCCGGGATAGCCTTGAGTGTAAGTGCCGTTTCCGCTCTTTACTTCATATGTGATATCATCTCCTGATATCTGAGACGGCGCGCTTATCCTGAAACTCACTGTATCATACGGAAGGCTGACATTCGTCTGCCATATGTTGTTATTCCCCTGAACGTTCGTGAAGTCTGCTTCTGTCTCTACTCTGTTCCTTATGAGAGGTCTTGAATATGATACATTTCCTGCCGAGTCTGTTATCCTTGCGCATATATCGTGAGATGAGCCTGTATCAAATACCGGATCGTCATTTCCTTCAGGCTCGCCTGAAAAGTCGTCTGTATATATCGTGCTCTGTGATCTGCAGGTGTTATCCACATACCACTTTACTGATGCACCTGTCAGACTGCCGTTTCCTGCTGCTGTGAGCATGAGTGATGATGTCTCTGTGGGTATCACGAAAGTGTTTTCTGATGCAGGCTCATTGCATGGCCTTGCTATGGTGAAAGCCGGCTGCACTACCGTGCTCACCTGCTGGTTTTGAGAAAGATATATGGCATAGGTGATATCTGAGATATTCCCTGCCGCATCTTCTGCTTTCAGCTTCAGTGTATAGTAAGTGTCCTGATCATAACCGGCAAGGTCTATGTATCCGAATTCATCTTCATGCACCTGCGCTGTCCCTTCCAGGACTTTAGTATAGCTGCTGTCAGGATCTTCTCTCTTCTTTATGTATACCTCCCATTTTGAGAAGTTGGCATCTTCCGCGCTTCCTGAAAGCAGGCTTCCTTCAAAGTCTGTTATGGAGACGGTCGGGTCAGTAGTATCTGTTATGCACTTTGCTTCTTTTTCTCTTCCCGGCACGCCCTCATTATCGACCCCTCTCACCTTCACGGTGTATATACCGTCTTCATCTGGAAGGGTGACTGTGAAGCTTCCTGTTATGCCTGCTGATGACGGCACATCCGTCCACTGGCCGCTTCCCAGTCTGTACTGCACTTTAGCATGCAGCGCTGCTGCGAAGGCCCAGCTTATCTGTGCCTGTCTGGTAGATGTCGGATCAGTGCTGAGCACTGGAGCCGGGATAGGATTGGATATATCAAAGTCTTTAGTGACTTCTGCAGTATTATCAGTGCTGTCTGTTATGCTGAGCTTCAGCCGGTATGCTCCGTTAGTGAGGGATGCGGTATCGAGACTTGATATCTTGTTTCCTGTCTGGTTCGTATAG
>CAMCER010000169.1 GCA_945873875.1 uncultured Clostridia bacterium | reverse complement strand
GACGTCTATCAATACTGATTTTGCTGATGCTAGCTTTGCAGCAAATGAAGAACTTTGTGTCAGGGCCTGCACAGCCATTGCGGCCGTATTTCCACAACCATAAAACGCATACGCCGTACCGCTACCGGTCCGAATCTGATTGCAAATGTCTTCCACATCAATAGCTACTAATCCAATATCATTGAAGGAATCAAAGTATCTCTTCGCAACCTGTTCTGCATCCAGTTTGCAATCTGCTGGTACTATAATTTCTAAATCACAATACTTCTGCATATGAGATTCTCGGTGTTTCGCTTTTTCTGAAACTACATCTACTACCATTAGCTCGCCCTCTTTAGCGGCTTTCACTAGTTTCGTTATAAGCGACCTATCTTCCGAATGATCAGCAGTAATCACGACCCCGAAACAGTCCCCCAAGTAGGCTTTCTTGTGTTGTTGGTATTTAACAAATACCACTCCTGCTTTAGGCATATCATCACTGAGCTCAAGCATTATGATACCTCCTACATTTCTTCGTTATAATGCATTGTCAATTCACATATAATGGCACAAGTAGGCTCCAACCTATTCAATCTATTATACAATGATTTTTAAGATCCTCTTCATCTTGTTTGAGTTTCTGGTCATAGAACCGTCTAAGTTCTTCTGATCCATGCTCGTAACTATACTCGAATAACCCAATTTCTGAATCCGACTTATAATAAGCTTCTGCCAAAGCTTGTTGCTCTTTATCCAAGTCCGGATAGTCAGTAATTCTCATCGCACCCCCTCACTTATAGGATAAGCATAATAGTATTAATGTCCAATAAACCGCCCTGTGTGCTTCGCGTGGCAAAACAGATACCAAAAAACGGGCTTTTTCTCCGTGCTTTTATCAATAGTGAGAAAGATCCCTGTTTAATAATTATATCATCCTGCGGGTCTTTGGCAGGCAACAATGCCGCAAGCAATGCTCACACGTTATCAAATTCCGTCGATTCTTTGCATACAATCTGCGAAAGCGAAGCCGGGTGACGTGTTCTGCCTCCTTTCATTTGCAATGCTTCGCTCGGTTTTCATGGTTCAATTCGATCCCCCTATACTCCACCAAAGCAAAATCGAGACATCCGAAAAGGAAGTGAGACATCCGGAGGGTGTC
Source organism: uncultured Clostridia bacterium (assembly GCA_945873875.1). Next base: position 2,186 of record CAMCER010000169.1, on the reverse strand, counting down.
TCGTTTTCTTTACTTACGAAAAGCTCGCAGAGGGATCGAATCTGAAAGGGCGCGGCTGGCACGGAGCGGCCCGGTCTGAATCCCTCAAATCCCGCGACCGTTGCGAAAGTGTTACCTTTTTCAAATATGGCGAAAGGTAACATTTATTTAGGCTTTGAAGGCGCCGATTTGAAGGTTTTTGGTTGCTGTTGATGTTGTAGTGTGAAGGCGCGTTCGATAATCGTTGAAAAGATGTTACCAAAGCCCACAAAAAATAAAAAGGTAACATTTTCAATGGGTCTCAGAGATTTCAGGTCAGAGATTTAAAGAATGGCGAGGTCATTTGAGCCGTGGACTTTCGCGGGACCACCTTTGATGATAGAATAACCTTGCAAACGATCGTGGATCAGAACAGGAGCAGGAAAATGAAAAACGAAAAACTGAGATCTCATGTCAATCTCAACGAAGATAAAGACATTTTTTATCATGTCAGCCAGCCGGCGGAAATGGACAGGTCGGTATTCTGGGGCGACAATATCGTGATGGGCAAAAATGTAATCGCTGCCGGCGGCCATGTGACTGCACACTCGCATCCCGAAGAGCAGTACAGCCTCGTTCTCTCCGGCGAATGCGACGTAAGATGCGGTGATGAGAGATTCCATCTCACACCGGGCGGAGTCTGCTATGCCCCGTCGGATGTGGAGCATGAGCTCTGGATGTGGGATGAGAGCGATGTAGTTATCATAGATATATTCACGCCCATCAGGGAAGACTGGATAGATCCGGTAAGATAGGTCCCGGAGGTGCGAAAATGACAAAATCAGTAACAGTATTCAGGGGAAGCCCCAGACCGGAGGGAAACACCAACAGCATAACCAGCGCGGCAGTATCCCGTCTGAAAGAGGCAGGCTGCGAAGTAAAAGAATTTGATCTTCACAGCATGGATATCCGTCCCTGTGTTGCATGCAGAGGCTGTCAGGAAGACTGGGACAGAGTTTACTGCGTGCAGGATGATGATTTCGGAAAAGTGATCGAGGCAGTAGAGGGCAGCGATCTGCTGATCTTCTCCACACCCATTTATTCATGGTACTGCACACCTCCGATGAAGGCGCTTCTTGACCGCATGGTCTATGCCTTCAATATGTATTACGGAGAAAAACGCGGGCCTTCTCTCTGGGAGGGAAAGCAGACAGCCGTGATAACCACATGCGGATATCCGCCGGAAAAAGGAGCAGATCTCTTTGAAGAGGGCATAAAAAGATACTGCAGGCATTCAAAGCTGCAGTATATGGGCATGCTCTGCGAACGTCATATGGGTTACCAGACAGAGTTCATGGATGATGAAAAGGCTGTCAGAGCGAAGGAATTCGCAGAAGGGCTTCTGTAAACAGGATGAATACTGAAATAGGTGAAATAAAACAAATCGAGACGGAGCGTCTTATCGCAAGGCCTTTTTCCGCCGATGACCTGGATATGATCTTCCGGCTTTATTCAGACGAAGAAATACTGCGCTATACGCCGTTCGACATAATGGATATGGAAAGCGCCCGAAGACATCTTGAGGGCATCCTGCAGGATTGGGCTGAAACATCTCTGACCGACCTTGAGTTTCTGATCGTTTCAAAAGAAGATGGCCGTAAAACAGGCCGCTGCGGGATCCACATCGATACAGGATCAGATTCCGCAATGATCGGCTGGTTCCTTCCGCAGGAGGAGTGGGGCAAAGGCTATGCGACGGAGCTCACTAAAGCAATGCTTGATTTCTGCTTCTGCACTCTCGGTGTGCACAGAGCCTATGCTCTCTGTAACTCGGAGAATAAAAGTTCCGTAAGAGTGCTGGAAAAAAAGGGGATGCGCAAGGAGGCCCATCTGCGCAAAAAGTGCAGATACACGAAAAACGGAGTCGTTTCCTGGCATGATGAACTGGTATTTGCGATCCTCAGAGAAGAGTATTTGTCCGGTGAATAGCGTCCGTATCGTCTTTATCGGAGCCATTCTATGCCAAGGGCCGAAGTGCGCTCTTTAAGAAGTCCGAGAAAAACTGAAAGAGCATCCGACATCTCTTCATGCCGGTTCCTTATCATATATGCAGTACGGGGCGCCGGCCCCTTTTTTATTTCTCTCATGACAAGGTGTTTGTTTTCAGTAAGGTGCAGTGCTGCTGACAAAGGAACGACCGCCCAGCTAGACTCATGCTCCAGAAAAGT
>CAMCER010000168.1 GCA_945873875.1 uncultured Clostridia bacterium | reverse complement strand
AAGTATTTTTTTATCTTATATTTCGTATTTTTTCTTGAAACCATTGAACTTATCACGGAATTCGGGATTATCCATGGTCTTTATATTATTCAGGAACTCATGGGAGTCGAATGAGCCTGAATCAAGTTCCATAATAGCGACGGCTATATTGGAACAGTGGTCAGATACTCTTTCGTAATTACCCAGCATATCCGCCAGGACGAATCCGTTCTGTATAGTACACTCCCCTGTCTGGAGCCTCTCTATGTGATTGAGCCTTATGGTTTCAGTAAGATAGTCGATGACCTGTTCAAGAGGCTCAACATCAGATGCCTTGACGGGATCTGTATTGATATAGGAATCGATAGTGATATTGACTATCTCCTGTACGGCACTTTCCATAGTATCCAGCTCTTTTTTAGCTGGTTCTGAAAGATGAAGCCCCTTGCCGGACAGTTCCTGCGCTGATTCAACCAGGTTGAGAGCATGGTCGCTGATACGTTCAAAATTGCCCAGACAGTGCAGTATCTTTGAGATCTGGTTATTATCCGATGTAGACAATTCGTTTCCGGAAAGACGCACCAGATATGACCCGAGACGGTCTTCATAGACATCGACATCTTTTTCTATCTGATCGACCTGTTTTGACTTTTCTTCAGAGTAGCCGTTGATGTTCTCAATAGCAAGCGTTATAGATTCTCTTGCCTTTTCTGCCATCTCAAATGAGAGCCTGTTGCATTCTGCTACAGCGATAGAAGGAGTCGAAAACAGTCTGTCGTCCAGGAATGCGATTTTCCTCTCAGGTTCTGTTTTAACAGCTTTCACAGCAATCTTCACAAGCAGGTTGGAAAATGGAAGAAGCATTGCTGTGGTGGCAAGATTGAATATACTGTGGCAGGCAGCTATACCCACCGGATTTATCCTGTTAGCAAGGAACTCGAAATCAAGGATCGAATGGAGTCCATAGAATATGATCATGAACACCACAGTTCCTATTATATTGAATGATATATGGATCACCGCAACTCTTTTAGCATTCCTGCTGACACCGATACTTGAAATGATCGCAGTCGCGCAGGTACCTATATTCTGGCCCATGATTATAGGAATAGCCATTCCGAATGTTATTCCTCCCGTCATAGACAAAGCCTGCAGCATTCCGACTGAAGCAGCAGAACTCTGGATAACAGCAGTTACCACCAGACCTGCCAGAACTCCCAGCAGAGGGTTGTTGAATGCGGTAAGAAGTGACTTGAAAGAAGGCGAATCAGCCAGCGGGCTCACAGAACCGCTCATAAGCATCATTCCGTACATCAGTACAGCGAAACCCACAAGTATGTTTCCCACGTCCTTCTTTTTAGTAGAGCGGGCTATCATTATGAGGATTATGCCTATGAAAGCCATTACAGGTGAAAACGATTCGGGTTTGAACATTCTTACAACTGTGTTATCCGATGATATACCCACCAGACTCATTATCCACGCTGTGGCAGTGGTGCCTATGTTCGAACCCATGATGACCCCGACCGTATTGGCTATCTGCAGTATCCCTGAGTTTACCAGACCTACCAGCATTACTGTGACTGCAGATGAGCTCTGGATCGCTATGGTTATGGCGCATCCTAAAAACAGTCCTTTGAACCTGTTTGAAGTCATCCTGTTTACTATCTCTTCCATCCTTCCGCCAGCTATCTTCTCCAGACTCTGGGACATCTGATTCATGCCGTAGATGAAGAATGCCAGGCCGCCGAATAAAGTAAAGAATGAAAATATGTCCATTATCCCTCCTGTCTGACCACACCTTGTTATGTCTGTTTTGTAAAAAACCTATTTAACCATTTTAAATCTACATCCGTCAGATTAAAAAAACATTAAAGTTTTCTTAATAACTGAATATTTATCTGATCATTAAAGTTTTTTTAAGGAACACCGCTTAAATTATACGAAGATAATAGTAATACTTCAATAATAATATCCAGTAATATCCGAATATTCTTATGAGAAAGGAGAAAAAATGAAAAAGAAATGGATAGCAGTCATACTTGCAGTCATAATGGCAATGTCACTTGCTGCATGCGGACAGGCTTCAGATGAAAGCGCATCAGAAGACAGCAGCTCTCAGAAAACAGAAGAAACTGAAGATAGATCACTGTCTGCCAGCGACATAGAAACGACAAAGACCATAAAAGATTCGACCAATGGAGGACACGCCATCAAAGCCAGCGGTGAATCCTCGTCTTATTCAAAGGTAAAAGTCGTAAAGACCGGAGATTCTGACAGCGAAGATGCTGATTTTTACGGCGACAACTCTGCTGTTTTCGCAACAGAAAGCAGGACGCTTGATCTCAGCAGCATGATAATAAACACCAGCGGCGAACATGCCAACGCTGTATTTTCCTACGGAGAAGGAACTGCTGTGAACATCAGTGATTCAGTGATAAAGACTTCCGGAAACTGTTCAGGCGGTCTGATGACCACAGGCGGCGGCACCATGAATGCTGAAAACCTCACTGTAAAAACAAGCGGTAATTCTTCAGCAGCCATACGTTCAGACAGAGGCGGCGGAACTGTAAACGTTGACGGCGGAAAATACACCACCAGCGGCGTCGGCTCCCCTGTCATATACTCAACAGCAGACATTACCGTTTCAGATTCATCATTAAAATCAAATAAATCTCAGGGTGTAGTGGTCGAAGGCAAGAATTCAGTGAAACTCGTTGATTCCGATCTTTCTGTCAACAACACCACAGTCAACGGTGATCAGACAGACACACATCAGGCAGTCATGATATATCAGTCCATGTCAGGAGACGCCAGCACAGGCACTTCAAAGTTCTCCATGAAAGGCGGAAGTCTGACCAACAAGATCGGTGATATATTCTTTGTCAATAACACAGTAACGAAGATCAGTCTCAACGGTACGGATATCACCAATGAAGATGAAGACGGCGTATTCCTCAGAGCTGAAGCTTCAGGATGGGGAAACAGCGGCTCTAACGGCGGCCACGTCAGCATGAAAGCAAAAGACCAGACCATAGACGGCGATATGATAGTTGACGATATATCCACTCTGAACCTGATACTCAGTAAGAACTCGTCGTTTACAGGCGCTGTCAACAAGAGCGGCCAGGCCGGAGATGTCTATGTGAAGCTTACAGGAGGCTCAAAATGGAAACTGACCGGCGATTCATATATAACAAGTCTGACATGTGATGAGGATTCAATCGATCTAAACGGGCATAAACTCTATGTCAACGGCAAAGAATATAAAAAAGGAACAGCTTCTGAAGGGTCAGAAGTCGAGGTACCGGAAAGCGCCACCAAGAGCAATGGAATGGAAGCCCCTCCCGCACCATAAAAAA
>CAMCER010000167.1 GCA_945873875.1 uncultured Clostridia bacterium | reverse complement strand
ACTGTAAAGCAGCTCGGATGTCCTATCAAACTTTCAGCAACACCTGTAGAGTATAAGCACGCAGGTTATCCTGAAGGATGGCACACAAAAGAGATCCTTTCACCACTGGGATACAGCGATGAAGAGATCGACGACATGTCAGAAGGCTGATTGACTATAAATAACAGCTTCTCTTGTTTAACCTGATTTAAAAATCATAGGTATATAAAGGACGAATGCGGTTTGAAAAGACCGCATTCGTTCTGCGAGCAATCATTTTTATATTAATTAAAGATCCGGTCATAAAAACGAACAAAGGATCGTCTGACCGGTATTCAAAGGAGATGAAATAATTGGCGAATAAAAACAACGGATCAAGGAATGTCGCTTTTCTCATCATAATCCTCATAGCTGCTGTAGCTATGGCTATCGCATTCCTTCCTTCCGTAAACAGTAATATCCAGGAAAGTATGGAAGCTATAAACGGCACATCCACATCTGCCGGATCATCAGAAGCACATACGATTTTTGACACACTGGTCTATAACAGATCTATCCACATACTGGCAATGCTGCTCCTCGGTTTCGGATTCCTCATGGTATTTGTAAGAGGACACGGCTACAGCACTATAACGGCTACACTGCTGGTAGTAAGCATCTCAGTTCCCGTATACATGCTCATAAAGAGCTTCTTCGGTGAAGAACCTGCTATAAATATAGAAGCACTTCTCTGGGGTGAATTTGCTGCAGCAAGTCTTCTCATAGCCATCGGTGCGCCTCTCGGCCGCCTTAAAATGGATCAGTTCGTCCTGATGGCTGTCCTGTTCACTGTTATCTATCTGGTCAACGAGACCATGATCTTAGACAGCGGTTGGAAATGCTTTGAAGGTTTCCAGGACACAGGCGGAAGCGTAGTAATCCACGCATTCGGCGCATACTTCGGCCTTGGCGTAGTAGCAACTACACAGAAGAAATTCGAAGACGGACCGCAGTGCGAGACAGACAGCACCAGCAACCAGTTCAGCCTTCTGGGAAGCTTTATTCTCTGGGTATTCTGGCCATCATTCACAAGTGCTATCGCAGCACCTGAAAGAGTAGTACTCACTGCCATCAACACAGTATTCGCTCTGGCAGGAGCATCTATCGCGACATATGTATTCTCTAAGCTCATCAGAGGAAAACTTGATGTTGAAGACATCGCCAACGCTGCTCTTGCAGGAGGCGTTGCAATAGGTTCCACATGCGACATAGCAAATCCGGGCTCATCACTTCTTATCGGTATCGCTGCAGGCGCTCTCAGTACGCTTGGATACAGCGTTATCGCACCGAAGGTATGCAGCCTCATCAAAGGAACAGACACATGCGGAGTACATAACCTTCACGGTATGCCGGGTCTTCTGGGCGGTATCTGCGCCATCTTCGTTGCTCAGGCAGCTGACGTAACAGGTTTCAGCATTAGTGCTCAGATCCTCGCTATGGTAGTAACAGTAGCAGTTGCCTTCATCGGAGGAAGGATCACCGGACTCATCATCGGACTCATGGGACGCAAGGAAGTTCCGTACAGTGATGAAGACGAATTCATTCTCGAGGAAGAAGACTGATAATCATCTCAGGATAATAAGAAAGCCTGTCTGCATGAATATGCGGACAGGCTTTTGTTTTTTGAAGCCTTCAGACCATCTGGTCTATAGAAGGGGAGACATGGTATTCTTTTTTCAGTTTCTCATATTCTTCAGCAGCCTTTAAAGACCTTTTATCGTCTGGCCTTCTGGCTTTTACGGCCTTTATCATTATATTCTTAGAAGTGTGTTCTAAAGAAGTGAATTCGATCATAGCCACATCATAGCCCTTTGATTCGAGTTTCAGACCTCTCAGACCGTCTGTGAGAAGTTCTGTGAATTTGTCTTTTATTATTCCGTGCTTCAGCATAGGAGCGCTGGCTTCGTTTTTTATCTGTCTGAACAGTTCGTGCTGACAGCAGGGGACAGAGAGGATAACTTCTGTATCCCATTTCACCGCGTTGATGAGGGCATAGTCCGTGGCGGTATCGCATGCATGGAGCGTCACCACCATATCTGCTGCATCATCAGAATAATCAGCGATGTCTCCGGTCTGAAACTCCAGGCCGTCATATCCTATCTCATCTGCGGTTTTCTGACAGAACTTTATCACATCGTCTTTAAGGTCTAGTCCTGTTATCCGGCAGGGGATGTTTTTCTGTTTTACGAAATAATAGTAGAGTGCGAAAGTAAGATATGCCTTACCACAGCCAAAATCGATGATTCTGAGAGGTTTTGGCTCTATATCGATATCTTTTTCACTGTTTATGTTTTCTACGCCAGAAAAGGCGTTTTTCAGCAGATAAGGGGACACGTCGTCAACGATCTCCAGAAATCTGTTGATCTGTCTGAATTTTGAGTAATGCTTTTTATATACTTTGCCTTTTTCATCCATCACGCCTAGATGAATGAGAAAATCACAGGGACTTCCTTCCGGTATGATGTAGTTTTTCTTTTTATCATGGGAAAGATCAGGCGCATCGTGGAGAATGCAGGTCCTGGTTATGCGGGGCTTTTCAGGTTTGTTGGCAAGGACCTGGATCTCCTCATCTGCAGTTATGATATTGATCTGTTTGAATTTGCTGGCTGCTAGATCAAAAGCTTCTTCAGCAACTTCGCCCGGTGTGATGTTTTTATGGGTCACTTTCTTCTCATATGTATATTCGATCTGATAGCTCAGAGAGTCCCTGCGGCTCACCGGCCTTATGAGGACTCTGCTGCATTTGTCCGACTTTCTTCGTTTTCTGCTGAAAACCGTTTTTATCATCTTCCCGCTGTCTGTTATTTCCTGAAACAGACTGAAAAGAACATCAGGTTTTTCCTTTGTCTTCATGTTTCTGACTTTCCGCTTTAGCAGCTGTGAAATAATATCCTGTTCAAGATTATATCATATGTATCTGATGGCTGTAATTTCATTGATGAAACAGCATTTTTATAGTATAATTTTTAAATGTGCACTGAAATAAATACATAAAACAAGACGGGTGTGAAAATGATCGAAAGACAGAAAATAATCAATATAGCAGTAATAGCTCATGTTGACGCGGGAAAGTCTACTCTTGTAGATGCTTTTCTGGGACAGAGCGGTGTATTCAGAGATAATGAACAGGTAGTTGACTGTGTAATGGACAGTGATGACATTGAGAGGGAAAGAGGCATAACCATATACTCAAAAAACTGTTCCGTAATGCACGGTGACGTAAAAATCAACATAGTCGATACACCGGGACATGCTGACTTCAGTTCAGAAGTTGAACGCATCATGAAAACAGTGGATACAGTTATACTTCTGGTGGACAGCAGCGAAGGCCCTATGCCTCAGACACGTTTCGTTCTGAAGAA
>CAMCER010000166.1 GCA_945873875.1 uncultured Clostridia bacterium | reverse complement strand
CATGGAATCACTGAGTATTTACGGTCTGCTTATCGCATTCCTGCTTTACGCGAAGATCTGAGAAGGCAGAAGAAAAACCGTATTCGCCGGGTGCGGGATATACACGCATCCGATGGAGATGAAAGGATAAGATATGGTTGAAGCACTGGGGATAAGCCTTAGAGACTTTATCTTTTACATGGTCAACTTCCTGATCCTGGTCTTCGTACTCGGTAAATTCCTTTATAAACCTTTCGTAAATGCCCTGAAAGACAGGAAGCAGACTATCAAATCCGCCATGGAAAATGCGGAGATGACTAACCGCAAGGCAGATGAGAAGATGGCCAACTACGAAAAGAAGATAGCTAAAGTCGAAAGCGAAAGCAAGGAGATAATCCGCTCCGCAAGGCTTCGCGCAGAGACTCAGGCTAACGGGATAATCGAAGAGGCCCAGGAAAAGGCGGAGGAGATCCTGCAGAATGCCCGCAGAGAGATCGAGCGGGAAAAAGCAAAGGCACTGGCCGACATGCGTGAAGAGGTCGGGACTCTTGCCATGCTCGCTGCAGAGAAGATCATGGAAAAAGAGATCGAAGTAAACGGGCAGGATCAGATCATAGACAAGGTAATTGAAGAGGCAGGTGCAGGCGAATGGCAGAACTGATGACTGTAGATGTTACATATGGCCAGGCACTGTATTCGGCTGCGAAAGAGACAGGAAAACGGGATCAGATACTTGATGAGGGCCGTCAGCTTTCCGAACTTCTGAAAAAGGAGCCGGAACTGATGCAGTTCATGAAGGACCCCGCTATTTCTGCTGCTGAAAAACACGAGGCCGTAGATAAGATATTCCGCGGCCGCATCTGTGATGAACTGGTCAACCTGCTCTTCGTCCTGACCGACAGGAGGAGAGCCGGAAACATTTTCGGCATCATGAAAGAATTCGAAAAGCTTGCTATGGAAGAGGACGGCATCGCTCACGGAAAAGTGGTGTCGGCCGTACCGCTTAAGGAGCAGCAGCTTGAACGGATCGAGGAACAAACATCCAAGCTCCTTGATTTGAAGGTAAGTCTGGAAAATGAGACAGACAGCCGGATAATCGGAGGACTTAAGATATTTGTCGACGGCAGAGTGATAGACGCATCATTAAGAAAGCGTCTTGATGAGCTTGCCGGATCACTGGAGATATAAAGTATTGGAGGACTTGCAATGAACTTACGTCCTGAAGAGATAAGTGCAGTCATAAAAGAACAGATAAAAAACTACGAGAAGAAGCTGGAGGTCTCAGACTTCGGTACAGTCATCCAGGTAGGCGACGGCATCGCCAGAGTCTACGGACTGGAAAACTGTATGGCCGGAGAACTGCTGGAATTCACGGGTGAGACCTACGGCATGGCCATGAACCTTGAAGAGGATAACGTAGGGTGCGTTATCATGGGCTCTGACCGTGAGATAAAAGAAGGCGACATCGTGAAGCCCACGGGAAGAGTAATAGAAGTTCCTGTAGGTGAAGCCATGATAGGAAGAGTAGTGAATGCTCTGGGACAGCCTATAGACGGCAAGGGAGCTATAAAAGCCGATGACCACAGACCCGTTGAAAATGTAGCACCGGGGGTACTCCAGAGGAAATCAGTATTCCAGCCGCTGCAGACAGGCATAAAGGCCATAGACTCCATGATGCCTATCGGAAAAGGCCAGCGAGAGCTGATCATCGGTGACCGTCAGACAGGAAAGACGGCCATCGCCATCGACACCATACTCAACCAGAAAGAAGAAGACGTCATCTGCATATATGTAGCCATAGGACAGAAGAAATCCACAGTGGCCCAGCTGGTGCAGGTGCTTGAGAACAAAGGCGCTATGGACTACACCATCGTAGTTTCGGCTACAGCATCTGACGTGGCGCCGCTTCAGTACATCGCCCCCTATGCAGGGTGCGCCATGGGCGAGCATTTCATGTATCAGGGAAAACATGTGCTGATAATATATGACGACCTTTCAAAACACGCGGTGGCTTACCGTGCAATGTCCCTGCTTCTCAGAAGACCGCCGGGAAGAGAGGCGTATCCCGGAGATGTATTCTATCTTCACAGCAGACTGCTGGAAAGATCAGCCAAGCTTTCAGATGAACTGGGCGGAGGCTCCATCACAGCCCTTCCTATCATCGAGACTCAGGCAGGAGACATCTCCGCGTACATACCGACTAACGTGATATCCATCACAGACGGTCAGATATTCCTTGAATCAGAGCTGTTCTTCGCAGGACAGAGACCGGCTATCAACGCAGGTATCTCGGTTTCCCGTGTAGGAGGAAATGCTCAGATCAAGGCTATGAAAAAGGTCTCCGGAAAGATCAAGATGGAACTTGCCCAGTACAGAGAACTTGCAAGTTTCTCACAGTTCGGGTCTGACGTGGATAAAGACACGAAAGCAAGACTGGAACACGGCAGCAGACTCATGGAGATACTGAAACAGCCTCAGTACCAGCCTGTAAAAGTCGAGCATCAGGTAATGCTCATATACGCAGCCATAAACGGATTCCTGGCAGATATCGAGCTGATAGACATGAAGGATTTCGAAAAAGCGCTCTATGAGCATATGGATTCCCTGTATCCCCAGGTGGGACGGACCATCAAAGAGACAGGAGAGATACCTCAGGATGTAGAGGACACGCTCAAGGATGCCATTGAGGACTGCAAGAAGGATTTCCTCAGCGGAAGATGATGCTCCGCGGTAGAACATGAAGACCGGGCGCGGCCCGGCAGGAAGATATATTGAAAAGAATGTCAGTGAAAAGAGAGAAAACGAAAAGGAGGTGACAGCTGATGGCCGCAGAAAGCATGCAGGACATAAAGAGAAGAATGAAGAGCGTTGACAGCATCGAGCACGTGACTAATGCCATGAAACTGGTATCAGCTGCCAAACTCAGAAGGGCCAAGGCGACTTTTGAAAAGACCAATGAGTTTTCTCATTACATAATCAACTCCATAGCAGAGGTGTTCAATAACGCTGAAGAGGTCCCGGAAAAGTATCTGGAAGGGACCAGAGAGATAAACAGGACCTGCTATATCATCGTCACCAGCAGCAGAGGCTTTTGCGGAAGCTTCAACATGAACATCATAAGAGAAGCAGAGGCTGCCATGCAGCTGGATGAAGGCACCTCGACTATCCTTGCTATAGGGACCAAGGCCAGAGACTATTTCCAGAAGAGAGGTTATGAGATATTCGAAGAATATTCAGAACCTCCGGAAGACATCTCATTCCTTGAGAGCCAGGAGATAAGCAGGCCTATCATCGATATGTACAATAATGGCGAGATAGACAGGGTAGTGCTTATATACACTGCTTTCATCAGCACGCTTGAGCAGCAGGTGCAGAACGTGACACTTCTTCCGTTCTCTATCGAAAG
>CAMCER010000165.1 GCA_945873875.1 uncultured Clostridia bacterium | reverse complement strand
GAAAGTGGCCACTGCCATCTGGCTCTCGGATATATACCTTACTTCAGGGTCTCTTGTCAATCTTCCGATCAGTACAACACTGTTCATACTGCACCCCTTTTCTTATTTCTCGTCTTTGTTTACGATCAGGTGTCTCATAACGTTGTCTGAAATTCTGAGTCTTCTGTCGAGTTCTTTCGGTAAAGTAGGCTGTGCCGCAAACTCGATAACAACGTAATATCCTTCAGTTTTCTTCTGAATAGGATATGCGAGCTTTCTCATTCCCCATACGTCTACATTGCCGACTTCGCCTTCAGCAGCGATGATGCCTTTTACTGTTTCTACAGTAGCTTCTTTCTTGTCGTCTTCCAATGCAGGATCGATGATGAACATTACTTCGTAGTTAGTCATTATTTTCACCTCCCTATGGACTTGATGGCGATAAAATTCTTTATCGCAAGGATCTGACGCAAAATGCGTACCAAATAATTATACACTATTTTTGTGCTATTTCAAGCTTTTTTTAACTTTTATTCTGCCGGCAGCTCAAAGTTTCCCATTATATCATGCATAAGCTCATCAGTGACGACAATGTTCCATCCATAGTATCCGTCATCTATCATTGATACATATACCACATTTTCACAGACTGCCCCCTTATCCGCCGCTTTTTCTATCTGATTAATATACAGCTCCAGACATTTTCCGCTGAGAGTTTTTTTATCCGATGTTTTATCATTGTAAAGATTATCTGTTATATACTTGTATGCTTTTTTCTCATAATCGGATTCCACATTGCTGAAATCACTGTTCTCCACCAGTATCCTGGCCACTGCCACATCATTTTTAGTGCCTATCTTCTCTATTTTATATGTAAAGTTCCTGAACAGTGCTTCGTTTATGCGATCTGCAGTTTCTCCGCCGCCTTCGGCGTTTATCAGGAAATTGACGTATTCATTGTCTATATGTCTGGAAATAACATCCTTGTTTCCTGCTTTAAGCCCGTTCATAAAATCTTCGGCGGCTTTTTCGGGACTTGTGGATACTAAACTGACAAGATTCATCTGCATTACTGCAGGTATCAGTATTAATGATAACAGTCTGACTATATGGTACAACATTTTATGCTCCGTTTCAGCGCTATACGCTACGCATTTTATTTTAACATCATGCAGAGGTTGAGTTTTTCCTCCACATTTCTTATAATATATAAAAAAGCCGCTTATTTCAAGCTAAAGAGGTACTTATGGACAATATTAAGAAACGTTTTATATCGCCGCAGGCGATAATAATCATCATATCCGTACTGATTTTTTCTGCTGTACTGCTGTTTGTCGGCATGAAATTATCTGTAGACAAAATCACTTCCATGGCGATAAGTGCCGATCAGACCCTCGCCAGCCAGAAATCCGATAAAGCACATAACGTGTATTTCTCAGATAGGCTGAGGGAAACTGTAGTAAAAAAAGTGATCAAAGAGGAATCATTCCCTTCCTATTCCACTTCTCAGATCATGCAGCTTGATGTAAGCAGACCCAGCGGTGCATCCGTCTCTGATCTGAAGCTTGTAACTGCAGGAAATCTCGTCGGGCTTGAGGAAGCGTTCTGGCAGGCGGAGCAGAACTATGATGTGAACTGTCTGTTCGTCATGGCCATCGCTTCTCACGAAAGCGCCAACGGCACCATGTGCTTCAGACCAAATAATATGTTCGGCTTCGGCACGTCTGGTTTCTCATCAAAGGCAGAATGTATAGATGTGGTTTCACGGGCACTGGCGAACAATTATCTGTCCACCAGCGGCAGCCTGTATTCCGGCAAAACCATTTCGAGTGTCAACAAACGCTATGCCGCCAGCACAACCTGGGATGACAAAGTAGCCAGAAATATGACAAGGTATTACTCTGTGATAAGCCAGCATCACAATGCAGCACTGGAAAAACTTAAATGAGCAGAATTATCATATCGTGCGGCAATCTCCTCCATCATCTGAAAGCCGCACAGAAAAAAATGAACACTTCTTATAACGTTGTTGAACTCGACACAGAACTCCATTCAGAACCCGAAAGACTTCGCAGAACTTTATTTGACACTATGGAAAATCTTGAACCGGCAACTGATACAGTCCTCCTGGCAATGGGACTGTGCGGAGGTTCAGTCTCCGATATACCACTTCCACGTAATATAGTCATACCAAAAGTCGACGACTGTATCACACTTCTCATGCATACCGACGACCGCTGGTATGCCAATCTGAAAAAATGCGGGCATCTTTATCTGACATGCGCTGAAAACAGCGCTTCGTTAATAAACTGTCCGCTTGCTTTCGTTCCGGGAAGTAATATCATCCTGGAAAAACTCGTCTCCGGCAGATGGGACAGCCAGTTTATCATAGCTTCAGCAGGAGATGTGCTTCATAAAGAGGATTTTAACATATAAGTATCCCGAATATAAACAATACATTATCAGGCCATGTCCGAGCTCAAAAAACAGCACAACCCCTCAGAAGATCTGCCTTCCAAAGGGTTGCACTGAATGGTTAAATGAATATGTGGTTAAAGTTATAACTTTCTTAATAAATCAACTACCTGAATCTTTTCGGCAGCCGTATCGGATGCATCTTTGATCACTCGCGCAGGAACTCCGGCAACGACTACTCCGGCAGGCACATCGTCAACAACAACGGCACCCGCTGCTACAACAGCACCTTTGCCTACCCTGCAGCCTTCAAGCACAACTGCGTTGGCACCGATAACTACATCATCTTCGATGATGACCGGCTGCGCACTTGGAGGTTCAATCACGCCTGCAAGCACAGTCCCCGCTCCGATATGGCAGTTCTTACCTACAGTCGCTCTGCCTCCAAGAACCACACCCATATCTATCATCGTACCTTCCCCAAGGACAGCACCGATGTTAATGATGGCACCCATCATGATAACGGCATTGTCACCTATATCAACCTTATCTCTGATAACAGCGCCAGGTTCGATTCTGGCTCTGATGTTTTTCATATCAAGAAGAGGGATAGCCGAATTCCTGCAATCATTTTCGATTACATAATCATCAATCTTATCAGCATTTGCCTCGATTACCGGTCCGATCTGCGACCAGTCGCCGAATACGATCTTATCTCCGGTGCCGAACACCTGACATCCGTCAAAATCCACTTCAGCGTTCTCTTTTACATAAACCTTAACAGGTGTTTTCTTCTCGGCATTGCCGATAAATTCTATTATTTCTTTAGCTTCCATTTCTGCTGTAAAGCCCTCCTCATAAGTTTAGTTTTTCTATCATGCTTTACGGTGATACCGCTGCAAAAGGCACTATCAGCCGAACAGCACATCCTCCATACTGTAAAGTCCTGGTTCGGCATCAGCTGTAAACCCGGCTGCCTTCAGTGCTCCTGAAGCGAAAATCTTCTTGG
>CAMCER010000164.1 GCA_945873875.1 uncultured Clostridia bacterium | reverse complement strand
CCGTAAGGCGGTCTGAACACCGTCGGCAGCTGGCCGGTAGCATTCTTTATAGCCTTGCTGGTCTTTTCGACTTCAGACCTTATGTCTGAATCCGAAAGTGTCTTAAGGTCGGCATGAGTATATGAGTGAGATCCCAGCTCGCATCCAAGTTCCAGCTCTCTCTTCAGTATCTTGTCAGCTCCTTCAAGACCGTCAACACTGCGTCCTACCTCAAAGAATGTGGCTACCACACCGTATTTTTCCATGACATCAAGGATCCTGTCACTTGGACCTGGACGCGGACCATCATCGAAGGTAAGAGCTACCATAGGCTTGTTTGGATCCATGGCTCTCAGGTTGATCTTATCTCTCTTGATCCCCTTAAGGTCGCTTCCTGATACTCCAACTTTGACTATTCCCTTATCCAGGGGCAGGATCGTTCCCGCATCAAAGAAGAAGTCCACTCCATCGTCTGTCAGTACGAAGTCGTTATAATTATCGTCTCCTGCCTCTATGTACTTCTCATGGCCTTTTATGAGCTCTTCGCCGTACTCCTCTTCAAGATAGCCTTTCATGTATTTCGCCAGAGGCTTTTTATAGTCTGTCTCGAATATCTGCGCGGCGCTGAGCTCCATGCCGTTTTTAGCGATGTAGTTGTAGGTATAGATGTTATCATCTACTACATGCATCTCGCCGTCTGTCTCTTCTCTCTCGCTGGTGTACATAGCCAGACTGTTGATCTTCTCGTCTGTCTTATGGCTTTCATATCCAATGAGCAGAGCGTACTGGCCCTCGCCTTTGTCCGCCTCTGCGTTATACTTCTGTCCGAAAGCATCCTGGGCTGACTTCAGCACTCCCTTTACAGTATCGTTGACGGCTTCATTATCAAAACTCGGGAACTGCATGGCCACAGACTTGACCTCCCCGTAGTTGATGGATTCCTGCAT
This sequence comes from uncultured Clostridia bacterium, assembly GCA_945873875.1. The sequence continues at coordinate 2,482 of CAMCER010000164.1, read as the reverse complement.
CTCCCCGTATTCCTTAGGACCTGTAATGGTCTCAAAATACTTGGCTGCGTAATCATCAAAGCCGCTCTCGCTCCTGTAAGTATCCTTATTGCATGATGTCACTATAAATACCACCGCACCGATTATCAGTATCAGTATGATAAGCGCTACGATCAGTCTGCCGTAGTGTATCCTGTATCTCTTATGTTTCCTCTTTTTCTTCATTCCAGTTCCCTTTCAACAAATACCATCACTTCAGGTTTTCAGGATTGAGTCCTTCAAGCTCCGGAAGTGTAAATATGCCGTCTTTTCTGATTAGAACATCGTCAAACCAGATCTCTCCTCCGCCGTATTCAGGTCTTTGGATCATCACCAGATCCCAGTGTACTGCGGATCTGTTACCGTTGAAGGCATCTTCGTATGCCATGCCCGGTGTCAGATGGAAGCTTCCTGATATCTTCTCGTCAAAAAGCGTATCCTTCATAGGCTCCAGCACGTACGGGTTCACGCCAAGGGCGAATTCTCCGAAGTATCTGGCGCCTTCATCAGTATCCAGCAGCGCGTTGATCTTCTCATCGTCGTTAGCTGCTGCTTTTACTATTTTCCCGTTTTCAACTTCGAAAACGATCTTTTCATATGTGAATCCCTGCTCTTCTGAAGGGGTGTTATATGATATCTTCCCGTTTACAGAATCCTTTACAGGTGCCGTATAGACCTCGCCGTCCGGGATGTTACATTCGCCGCTGCACTTTACAGCATTCATGCCTTTTATGGAAAACTCCAGATCTGTGCCCGGGCCCTTGATCCTGACCTTATCAGTTCTGTCCATCAGCTCTTTCAGCGGATCCATGGCTCTGTCCATCTTCGCGTAGTCCATGGTGCAGACTCTGAAAAAGAAATCGGCAAAGCCCTCTGTGCTGGTCCCTGCCAGCTGCGCCATTGACGGGTTGGGATATCGTAATATGACCCATTTAGTGTCATTTACTCTCTTATCCAGCACAGGCATCAGTTCTCTGTTATACATGGCCATTTTTTCAGAAGGAACGTCAGAAAGCTCCGAGCTGTTATCGCTTCCTCTGACAGCGATGTAGCACTGCATGCCTTCCATCTGTTTCATCTTGTATTCACGCATGAAGGAAAGCTGCTTTTCACCGCACTCAAGTAGCACTTCTCTGGAAACAGCCGAATCACTGATATTCACGTAAGGGTATCCTCCGTTTGCGTAGACATCCTTAACAAGCTGCCTTACCAGATCCCTGCAGTTTTCACCTTCATATTCGATCAGTACGTTCTCATCCTTCTGCACTCTGCATGAGTACTCAACCAGCAGTTTTGAAAGCTTTTCTATTCTCTGGTCCAATTCCATCCTCCCGGCCTGATGACCTGATGTCCGTATACTATAAAATGTGTATATCTGCCTATAAAACGTCAGTTTATTCTAACATGTAGTATGTCAGAATACAACTTGCAAGCCTGTTTCCTTTAATATATACTATACTGGTGTCGCGGAGAAGTATCGAAGTGGTCATAACGAGCCGCACTCGAAATGCGGTGTACCGCAAGGTACCGTGGGTTCGAATCCCACCTTCTCCGCCAATAAGATCACACTCCGATCATGCCCTGTATCATCTGGGGCGGATCGGTTTTTTCTTTTCCTATGGTGTATGCTTTTTCAAGCTCTTCTAAAGCCCTGCTCACCTTCTGCTCATCGTTTCCGCAGACCTGAGCCAGTACCTCACCTTCGGCCACCTGATCACCGGTCTTTTTAAGAAGGATTATGCCTGCCGCGTGGTCTATCTCATCTTCTTTCACTGCCCGGCCTGCTCCTGAATGCTGGGAAGCGTTCCCGACTTTCATACCGTCCAGAGCCTGTACGTATCCGGCTTTTTCAGCCAGGACCTGCTTTTTATATGCAGCCTCCGGCATCAGAAGATAATCATCGGTTATGTTCTCATCACCGCCCTGGGCTTTTATGAACTGTCTGAACTTCTCAAGTCCTGACCCTTCTGCAAGGGCTTTTTCTGCTTTTTTCCTTCCTTCCTCGAATGACCCTGCTTTTTCCGCTGCGTATATCATGAGCCCCGCTATGGCAAGTGAAAGTTCAGTCAGATCTTCCGGGCCTCTTCCTTTGAGAGTCTCCACTGATTCCACGACTTCCAGCCTGTTTCCCACATAGCATCCCAGTGGCTGCTCCATGCTGCTTATCACAGCCATGGTCTTTTTCCCCGCTGCGTTGCCGATCTCTGTCATGAGACGCGCCAGGGCTGCGGCATCCTCTTTTTCTTTCATAAACGCGCCGCTTCCGGTCTTCACATCTAAAACTATGGCATCGCTTCCGGAAGCCAGTTTCTTGCTCATGATGCTCGATGTGATCAGCGGCAGACTGTCTACTGTCGCAGTCACATCACGCAGTGCGTACATCTTCTTGTCCGCCGGCGCTATGACTCCAGTCTGGCCTGTCAGGGCCATGCCGATGTCATTGACCTGCTTAATGAAACTTTCC
>CAMCER010000163.1 GCA_945873875.1 uncultured Clostridia bacterium | reverse complement strand
GCGCTGTAGGCCATGGTGTCGGTGCCGTGGAGCACGACAAACCCGTCATATGTATCGTATCTTTCCTCGATCATGTGGGCGATCTGGTTCCATTCGTTGTGAGTGATGTTGCTGGAATCAAGCAGCGGGTCGCATTCGACAAAATCCCAGTCGGGTACATCTTTCCGCTTAAGAGCGGGGATTTTTTCAAGTTCGTTTATGAAAAATCCTTTTTTCGGCGCAAAGCCGTTTTCTGTGGGCACCATGCCGATGGTGCCGCCTGTGTAGATGATGCATATCCTGCTCATTTCATGCTCCTTTAACGTGTGATCCTTATGCTCTTTACCGGACTCCATGCGGAATAGTAGGTCTTTCCGCTGACTATCTTATATGCCCTGATCCGGATAAAATACTTCTTGTTCTTTTTAAGATTCTTTATGATCCTGCTCAGCTTCGCTTTGTTTTTTATGTTCACGGTCTTCTTTACAGCAAAGGATGAGATAGTCGAATAGTTGATGATGTATCCGTTTCCTTTGTCACAGGATGGTCTTCGTCATCGATGTATTCGACAGTATCTTTCTTAGTCATATCAAGGGACAAAGTCACGCAGTACCGATATGTCCCTGGCAGAGCAACTGTATCTGTGACATTCTGAAAGTCGTCGGAACCCGGATAACTTTCTTTCTGCCAGAAGCCGTCGGTTCCCGTGACGCCGCCTTCCGGATATCCTGCCTGGACTGCCTCAAAAGTCTGACTTACTGCAGGCTCGGGGAAGGGCTGCCCCACTTCAGGCTGCTGGATCTCATCCATCATTATGGTTATATCATGTGTCTGCGGCTCCCTATCAGGCGCATCGTCTGCGTAGACCGGAGCCAGACTGAGTGAAAGCGCCAGAGCTGTTGTTATGATGAGTGCCGGCAGCAGGACCTTCATTTGTTTTACGAAGCTCATTACCGTTGACCTCCTGTGTTTATGGTATATATTTCTGGTCATTCAGATTATACAAAAATCCAGCACGCACCACAAGAAGCGCTCGCGCATCCGCCCACGCACCTCTGACGTCGCTCCCGAGTCGTCGGCACCTCCGCAGTCCCGCCCCGCCGAACCGCCCTGAACCGTCAATCGAACAACTTTTAACCATAATATTTATATTTGAGATTATGGTTAAAACTTGTGGGTTTGCGGGCGTGGTTTTGTCGGAAATCAGAGGTTCGCGGGCTATTTTGTCAGATTCTCTGATAATCAGAGGCCTCAATCGAATAACTTTTAACCATAATATTTATATCTGAGATTATGGTTAAAACTTGTGGGTTCGCGGGATCCACCCGCCGCCCGAGGCAACAAAGGCGCAGCCTCATCAGTTGAAGGGACAAAGTCCCAGCCCCGCCGCCCGAAGGGACAAAGGTGTGGGTTTTCAGGATCCGTCGCATAGAGCGCCCGCCGCGGTCCGCGGGACAATAATCTACTGATATATATGCGAAAGGAGGCCAAAAACCCCGAAAAGGGTTGAAATCATCGGAAATGTGTTATAAAATGTCAACCACATCGATAGAGGTCGCGAAGCAGATGATGGTGTGTGAGCCGGCGGGCTGTGATCACACCGGAGGCAATCTTCGCCGAATCGACGGGTCAGGCATGACCTGCCGGTGGGTCTGTGGTGAATAACCATAGGACTGTCTACGTGAGTAGTTGCGCTATCACTTTAAAATTCAACGATACATAAAGCATCAGAGATTTTTTAGTCAGGCGGCAGCAACTTGCCGTTTTTTTCTTGTCCGGCGGTATGGCCCTTCGCACCTCAGAAAAACAAGACAGACAATAACAGAAAACAGCTCCGGACGGCAGGAAGAAAGGCTTTCTGTCTGAGTGCCGGGGATACACAGATGACGCTGTGTGCAGAGAGGCTCTACAGACAAAGGTGAAGCTGTGAGCAGAAAAGCTGCACAGACGCAGATAAAGCTGTGTGCAGATATGGAGGAAAAGGTTTGAGAAGGAAAGACGAGATCACTATGAAGGTGAACGGCAGGACGTTTACTTTCAGGGAAGGCCGCGACTTCGAAGAGTCAGACATGCTTTCAGTGCTGCTGCGTGAAAGGCTGGGACTTACTGGTGTAAGAGTCTCATGCGAGCAGGGAGCCTGCGGGGCATGTACTGTACTGCTCAACGGAAAGTCGGTGCTTTCCTGCATGATGCCTGCTGTTGAGGCAGACGGGGCAGATATCATGACTATCGAAGGACTCGACGGGTCCGATCCGGTAGTTGACGCTTTTGTCAACACATACGGCCCGGGAGAAGGTACCGCTATGCAGTGCGGCTACTGTACTCCGGGTTTTGTTATGGAAGCCCATTCTCTGCTGAATGAGAACCCGCATCCTACCGACGAGGAGATCGACGATGCTTTGTCGGGACACATATGCAGATGCGGATGCTACCACGGCATACATACTGCAGTAAAGAAGGCTGCAGACCATATATGCAAATGCGAGGGAGGTGAGCACGGTGACAAAGAAGTTTGATACTACATATAAACCGAGAGAAAAGAAAAAGTACCTGGGCTCATATTCCCCGAAGATGGACGCAAAGGACAAGACTCTTGGAAAGGTCGAATTCTTTGACGATGCTACTCTGAAAGGAAAGATCCCCGGGATGCTCCACTGCAGGATCCTGGAGAGCCCCTACCCCCACGCTAAGATCCTTGAGATGGATACCAGCAAGGCTGAGAATTATCCGGGCGTATACGCGGTCCTGCGCTGCGACGATCCTGAGATCAGAGCCCTGGGAAGGACCACACATGCCTGGACTGACATCGCCATCACACCGAAAGAGTGCGACACCATAGACAGGTTCTGGGACAGAGTTTTCCTGCCGAACCGGGCGCTCTGGGCAGGCGATCAGGTAGGAGTCGCTGTTGCGGCAGAGACACAGGAGATCGCTGAAGAAGCTCTGAAACTTGTGGACATCAAGTGGGAGATCCTGCCTGAAGTCTTCGAGATGGACGATGCCAAGAAACCGGATGCCCCGATAATCCACTACGAGATGGATCCTGATACCAATCAGCTGAGACACGGCGATGATACTGTTGTCGATGATATGGTGCTCAACAGAGGCGACGTGGATAAAGCTATGGAAGAAGCTGATTTCACATTTGAGATAACCAAGCAGTTCGGCGGTTCATCCACGCACGGATGCCTTGACTACAGAGGCTGCGTAGTAAGCTGGACTGAAGACAAGATAAACGTCTGGACCAACCACTACATGGCTGACCAGACCAGGATGTACATCCACGACTATACAGGAGTCCCCCTCAACAAAGTAAGGGTCATCAACGGAAACAGCGGGGCCCACATGGGCAAATGGAACACAGGCGAAGACCAGTTCTACATCATCGCCGCTTACCTTTCCAAACGCGCCGGACGTCCTGTGAAGTACAAGATGAAC
>CAMCER010000162.1 GCA_945873875.1 uncultured Clostridia bacterium | reverse complement strand
CTGCTTTCCTCATTTACCGGTTCCTCCTTAGGTGCTTTTTCTTCCCTGTTTTCATATGTTTTTTCGTAAACAGACCAGAAAAAACAGCAGTGAATATTATACCACTGCATCGTGCATCATGTCCAGAACTTCTGTCAGCACTTTCCTTGGACAGGCGATGTTCATCCTCAGGAATCCTTCGCCGCCCGCTCCGAAGATGCTTCCGTCATGGAGCCACACATCAGCACGGGTCAGGAAAAACTCCTGAAGTGTTTTCCCGTCCATTCCAAGTCCCCGGCAGTCGAGCCAGAGAAGATATGTGCCTTCCGGATGTATCAGCTCTATCCCCGGCGTGTTGTCTGCGAATCTCTTCACCTCTTCAGCATTCCCTTCAAGGTATGCCACCATCTCGTCCGTCCACTGGTCTCCGCCTTTGTAGGCAGCCATTACAGCAGCCGAGCCGAAAAGGTTCTGACCTATGCTTCCGCTCCTCATGCATTCTGCCGAGATCCTGCGCCGTATTTCCTTATCCTCAGCGATGATGTTAGCCGCTTCAATTCCTGCGATGTTGAAGGTCTTGGTAGGTGAAACGCAGGTCACGGTCCTCATGCTGACTTCATCTGACAAAGACGCGAAAGGCGTATGTGTGCTTCCTGAATAGACAAAATCCGAATGTATCTCATCTGAGATGACATAAAGGTCATTTTCCTGACAGATTGCCGCGATCCTTTCCAGTTCGTCCCTTCTCCAGACTCTCCCGCAGGGGTTATGGGGCGAGCAGAAAAGGAAGGCTTTTGCCTCAGATGCCTTCTCCTCAAAATCGTCAAAGTCTATCTCGTATCTTCCGTCTTTCAGCACAAGCTCGCTGACCAGAAGTTTTCTTCCGTTGTTTTTCACCATGTTGGGGAAAGGATGGTAAACAGGCTGGTTTATTATTATCCCGTCTCCTTCCTCAGTCAGTGCTCTGATGGCAACTGACGCCCCGTATATGACGCCGCTTACAGGGATGATCCAGTCAGGATCCACCTTCCATCCCATGCGCCGCTGATACCATCCGCAGACAGCTTCCTTATACTCATCTCCCCAGTCAGTGTATCCGTAAATGCCCTGGGAAGCAGTCTTTTCCAGTGCCTCAATGACACAGGGCGCTGTCCTCAGATCCATGTCAGCCACCCACATGGGGACCACTTTTTCAGGGTCGCCTGCAGGAGGCTTCTCATATTTTATGGCGCCGGTGCCCCGGCGGTCTGTTATCTCATCAAAATAGCTTCTGTCGATCAAAAGATCTCCTCCGTCATCCTTGCCGGCCCCATGCCCTTCGGGCCGGAGCTTTTCTTCTGCCTTCGCGCTGAAGGCTCATTACTGTTTTCCGCAGAGCACTGAAACGGCAGTGAGTATGTCTTTCGCGCTCCCCGCCGACACATCTGCCTCGTCCAGTTCTCCGTATTTTCCGTAGCCGTATACGCAGCCGATGAAAGGCGCTGTTATGGCTTTGGCCGCGCCAAGATCGCTGTTCCTGTCTCCGATGACCAGAAAGCCTTCGCTTCCGGCGCCTGCCGCAGTCTCTTTCCTGCTGACAGGAGTATCTCCGACTGCCTTTACATAATCAGATGCGATGGTCTTCATTATGTCTTCCTTGGGCGCGTTATCAAAGCTCTCGCACTGGAAAAACGCGTCGAACCACCGGTCCATGCCGAAAACTTCCCACTGGGTCTTCGCGTAAGGGATGCCGCAGTTGCTTAAGACCGCCATGCTGTATCCCTGCTCTTTCAGCAGGTCCAGGCACTCTTCCATGCCTTCATACCAGCCGGCTTCATGAGCAGCTGTCCTCTCAAGCATTATCTTTCCCACCATCAGGGCAGCCTTCATCTTAGTCTCTTCATCAAGGCCCGGCATGAAGTCTGCCCACATGTCGTCCATGTTCATCCCCAGCCATCCGGCCATCCTCTCAGGCTCAGGTCTTTCAACTTCAAGACCGCAGGGCCCTTCCAGCCAGTCTATAGCTTTTTCCACAGCCGGCATGTATATCTTCAGCGTCTCATTGATGGTTCCGTCGTAGTCGAATATAAGTACAGGTCTCAAAACAGATACCTCTTTTTTCTTTCTACATGCGGCTGATCAGGTTCACCATCTCGATAGCTGAAAGCGCGCAGTCATAGCCTTTGTTTCCTGCCTTGCTTCCTGCTCTTGCGATGGCCTGCTCGATGTTCTCAGTAGTAACGATGCCGAACATCACTGGAACTCCTGTTGCAAGACCTACCTGGGCTATTCCCTTGGAGACTTCATTGCACACGTAATCATAGTGAGTGGTCTGTCCCCTGATGACAGCGCCTACGCAGATCACTGCGTCATATTTTCCTGATGATGCCATCCTGGATGCGATGGACGGGATCTCGAATGCTCCCGGCACCCATACTGCTGTCACGTTCTTTTCCTCGACGCCGTGTCTGATCAGTCCGTCTACAGCTCCGCCAAGAAGCTTGTTGGATATGATCTCGTTGAACCTGGATGCGATGATCCCTACTTTCATTCCTTTAGGCGCTACTACTTCACCTTCGATGATGTTGATATTCTTCATTTCTCTTCTCCTCTCAGACGTTTTTAAGTACGTGTCCCATTTTCTTCTTTTTCGTTTTCAGGTAATCTATGTCAAAGGCCTGCGGCTCGATCTCGATAGGCACTCTCTCGACGATGTCCAAACCGAAATCACCGATGCCGTATACCTTGTCCGGGTTGTTGGTGAGAAGCCTCAGTGACTTTGCTCCCAGATCTCTCAGGATCTGCGCTCCTACCCAGTACTCTCTCAGGTCAGGCGCGAATCCCAGCTTCACGTTTGCCTCAACTGTATCGTAGCCTTCCTCCTGAAGAGCGTAGGCTTTTATTTTGTTGATGAGCCCGATGCCTCTTCCTTCCTGTCTCATGTAGAGCACGATGCCCCGGCCCTCTTTTTCGACCATTTCCATGGATTTCTGCAGCTGGAGCCCGCAGTCGCATCTGTAGGACCCGAAGGTGTCTCCTGTAAGACACTCGGAGTGGACTCTGCACAGCACGTCTTTTCCGTCGCCGATCTCGCCCTTGACCAGAGCCACGTGATGCTCTCCTGTGATGTCGTTGACATAGCCGTACATCTGGAAAGTACCGTATTTGGTCGGCAGTTTCGCTTCAGCTTCCTTTACCACGTGAGACTCGTGGATCCTGCAGTAGTCCTGCAGCTCTTTTATAGTTATGAATGTGAGACCGAATCTGTCAGCAAGCTCCCACAGTTTCGGCGTCCTCATCATAGTGCCGTCGTCATCCATGACCTCGCAGCATACTCCGCACTGATCCATGCCGGCCAGTCTCAGAAGATCCACCGTCGCCTCAGTGTGACCGTTTCTGACGAGCACGCCGCCGAATTTTGCTGTCAGCGGGAAGACGTGCCCCGGTCTTCTCATATCTCCCGGTTT
>CAMCER010000161.1 GCA_945873875.1 uncultured Clostridia bacterium | reverse complement strand
ACTCCGTTCGCAGCCAGAGCGCCGTCATAGATCATGATGGCAGTCCAGCCGATAAGCTGGAGCACGTTCAGAAAAGCGAACAGGAACGCGCCTTTGCTGCCAAAACTCAAGGTGACAGTCTGCATGGCGCTCATGCGTTTTTTTCCGCCCATGTATCCTGCCAGAAACAGCAGGAAGCATCCTATGATATGACCTGTGATGATAGATAGCAGGCCTTTCTGAAATCCAAGAGGAGCTATGAATGTCCCGGACAGTATCTCCGCCAGGCTCACTCCCGCGCCGGCCCAGATAAGTCCGTTCTCAAATACAGTAGTTCTTTTTTCCTGCATCAGTCTTCCCTCCCACACTCTGTATCCGCCAGGGCGAAATTGTGTTTGAGAGGGCCTGAGCCTTTGCCCAGATCAAGCTTTGCCTCCAGTGCTCCTGTTAAATATTCCTTTGCTTTCTCTACAGAGATTTCAAGGCTGCAGCCTTTCGCCAGCCAGGATGCTATTGCGCTTGAAAGAGTGCATCCCGTGCCATGGGTGTTGGGATTATCTATCCTGTGCCCGTAAAACCACTTTATGCCGCTTTCGCTGAAGAGCACGTCATTGGCATCGTTTACACGATGCCCGCCTTTCAGGAGCACGCTGCATCCGCAGCGCTCGAATATCTCTTCTGCGGCTTTCTCCATATCCTGTTCTGAAGAAATACTCATGCCTGAGAGGATCTCTGCTTCAGGGATATTAGGTGTCACTATATCTGCAACAGGCAGCAGTTCCTCTTTGAGAGTTTCGACCGCGTCCTCATCAATGAGCCTTGATCCGCTGGTGGATACCATCACCGGATCCAGCACTATGTTTTTCGCCTCATAATGCCGCAGTCTTTCACCGATGACCTTTATGAGCCCGGCTGATGATACCATCCCGATCTTCACAGCATCCGGGAAAATATCTTCAAAGACTGCATCAAGCTGCTGCTCAAGGAACTGAGGACTTGCCTCCATAATACCTGTGACGCCGGTAGTGTTCTGTGCCGTGAGGGCTGTGACCGCACTCATGGCATAGACTCCATTCATAGTCATCGTTTTGATGTCTGCCTGTATACCAGCGCCTCCGCAGGAATCTGACCCTGCGATCGTCAATGCTTTTCTCATGTCGTTCTCCTTTCATCTTCCGATCTGTCTTAAAAGCATTCACTTTTATATAGCGACAGAGAGTGGTGCCCCCGGTCTGCCGCTCTGACAAAGACTTCTGATACAGCCCTTTGTCAGGATCTATTCTGCCAGAATATCTGTCAGTTCTCTGATATATATATCTGCCGTCTCCTCCATGCCCTTCTGGTCGCTCTCGCCTTCAGCGTCAAACACACCGAGCGTCATGTATCCGGCGTCTTTGGCGGTTTTCAGGGCATAGAGAGAATCCTCCAGCACGAGAGTCTCTTCCGGTTTTGTCCCCATGAAGGCGGCTGCCAGATGGTATATGTCCGGCTCATGTTTGCTGGTCCCCGTCTCGGAACTTGTGAATATCTTCTCTATGTATTTCAGAAGGCCGTTACGTTCGAGGGCTTTTTCCACATGTGTCCTTGGGCTTGATGTGGCCGCTGTCATTTTCATGCCGTTTTTTTCAAACTCAGCCAGCAGCTTTTCTGCGCCTTTTTTCGCCGGCACTTCGTAATAATAGAAACTCTTCAGCATCTCCTGGATCCCTTCCAGGACTTCATCAGCCGTCTCAGCAAGGGAGTATTCTCTTACCATGTACTCTGCGCCCTGCTCCATGCTCATTGAAAACAGCACTTTCCAGAGCCCCTCTTCAGGTTCTTTCCCAAGGCTTCGGATATACCTGGCCCCCAGGTCCTTCCATATCCCCATGGAATCCAGAAGGACCCCGTCAAGGTCGAATATGATCCCTTTTATTTTTTCTTTATCGAATATATCTTTCTTTTTCATTTTCCGATCATTTCTCTCGTGGCTTTCTTAAGCCTTTCTGCCGCTTCCTTTATATCTTTTTGCGCGTATATGGCGCTGATGACTGCTATGCCGCAGATCCCGCTTCCGGCAAGCTCACTTACGTTTTCTTCAGTTATGCCGCCGATAGCTATCACCGGGATGGAAACTGCGCTGCAGATCTCTTTCAGCGTCCCGAAAGGAACGTCTTCTGCATCATCCTTTGAGCCTGTGGGAAACACTGCTCCCACTCCCAGATAGTCAGCGCCTCTTTTTTCTGCAGTGACTGCCTGCTCCACAGTCTGGGCGGAAACGCCCAGGATCTTATCAGGACCTATGAGTTTTCTCACATCGCCTGCCTCCATGTCACTCTGCCCCACATGGACTCCGTCAGCATCCATGCGCAGTGCGATATCCACATCATCGTTGATGACGAAGGGCACGCCGTATTCTCTGCAGAGCTCCTTCATCTGAAGTGCCTCTTCATAGAATGATTCTTTATCCAGTTCCTTTTCTCTAAGCTGTATGAAAGTGGCTCCCCCATCCAGGCTTTCTTTTACCACCTCATAGAGCGTGCGGCCATCCAGCCAGTGGCGGTCTGTTACTGCATAGAGCAGCAGCGTATCTTTAAGGTTATCTGATCTCATAGTCTGCTCCTTCATCCAGTGTCTTTTCGTCCATGTTGTATATGGCATCTATTATGCGGTTTCTGTATGTGGAGTTTCCTTCTCCCTCCTGCATCCTTTCGTATCCGATCTGTCCCGCAAGGCCCATGGCGCATACTGCAGCAGCGGCAGCTTCCAGTTTTTCTTCCGGATTAGCCACTATGAACGCCGTCATCATACCTGACAGCTGACAGCCTGTGCCTGTGATCCTTCCCATTTCAGGGCGTCCGTTCCTTATGACGAAGCATCTGTCTGCGTCTGCCACCAGATCGATGGCTCCTGTGATGGCTATTACCGCGCCTGCCTTCGCTGCCAGGCTTTTAGCAAAGGATACCGCGCTGTCAAGGCTCTCTTCTGTAACAGCATCTGCCACATCAGCATCCACGCCTTTAGTGGTCCCGCTTCCGGTAGCAAGAGTCTTTATTTCAGAGATATTTCCTCTGATGGCCGTGAGATCCAGCTCATCGACGAGCCTGACTGCTGTATCGGTCCTGAGAGCTGAAGCCCCTGCGCCTACCGGATCAAGGAGTATCACATGTCCCAGCTCCTCAGCTTTTTTCCCAGCTCTGAACATTCCCTCGATGCTGCTTTTGTTCAGCGTGCCTATGTTAATGTTCAGGCCGCCGCAGATAGATGTTATATCTTCCACATCATCCGGTTCATCGCTCATTATGGGGCTTCCCCCGCAGGCGAGAATGACGTTAGCAACGTCATTTACCGTGACGTAGTTAGTGATGTTATGCACCAGAGGCACATTTTTTCTTACATTTGCGATGTACTTTCCAAGCATTTTCTTCCTCCTTTATGATAAAAACACAGCCACGCGTCGAACGCGTGGTTGTTCATATGTGGGTAAAACCCATA
>CAMCER010000160.1 GCA_945873875.1 uncultured Clostridia bacterium | reverse complement strand
ACCCTATGAAGTCTTTTACGGAGTCGTGTTGCACTTAGTTTGAGAACTCAAGTATTTGAAATTATGGTTAAAACTTGTGGGTTTGTTGAATGGCGGGTTTTCTATTGATGGACAAAATCGCAGCTATCCGCGTTTTTCGCAGGGTTTTACTCCGGCCTCACTTCTTGTGGAAGAAGTCGTATATCTCCTGCGCCTGACTCTCGGTGATGCCGTCTGTTTCCTGCAGCTGCTCGGCGGTAGCTTTCCTGATTTTCTCAACGCTGCCGAATCTGTTCAGGAGGGCGTTGCGCCTTGCCGGGCCGATGCCTTTTATCTCGTCCAGCACGGATCTGGTCATCCGGCTGCTCCTTTTCTTTCTGTGGTATTCGATGGCGAAGCGGTGCACTTCTTCCTGGATGGTCCCCATGAAACTGAACAAAAGCGGAAGGTCTTTCAGCGGGATCTCGCGCATCCCGTCCGCCTCGTGGGAATCGCCTTTAACTGCGGGGGAATTGCTGTCCGCCGCTGGGGAGCTGCCGTCTGTCACCGGGCCGTCCGCTGCCGGGGAATCACCCGTCGCCACTGGTTCGAAGACCAGGGCCCGGGTCCGGTGGCTGTCATCTTTGACCATGCCCACTACGGGCACGTCGTATCCCATGGCTCGAATAGCAAGGAGCGCCGCGTTCACATGGCCTTTGCCGCCGTCCATGAGGATGATGTCCGGGATGGTGGAAAATCCCGTATCGCCTTCTTTGGCGCGTCTGAATCTCCTCACCAGCATCTCCTGCATGCTGCCGTAGTCGTTGGGCCCCTCGACAGTCCTTATGCGGAACCTGCGGTATGCCTTTTTCTGAGGGTATAGTCCCTGGAAAACTACCATCGCGCCGACAGTGTCGACGCCGTTGGTGTTGGATATGTCATAGGCTTCAAGCCTGTAGTCTCTGCCGTCGTAGTCGCCGGCCTCTCTTCCCATAGCCGCAAGGACCTGATGAAGCTGGCTGCCCAGATCGGTCCTGCGTTTTTCCCGGCTTTCCGCCCGCTCGTCGATGGTCTTGGTCATTTCCACCGCGTCTCTCTGGGCAAGTGCCAGAAGGGCTTTCTTCTCGCCTTTTCTCGGCACCATGATGGAAACTTTCCTGCCGCTCATCTGATAGAGATATTCTTCAGTAAGCGCTGCGTCTTTAGGGAGCTTCGCCACCAGTATCTCTCGCGGGATGTTTATGTCTTCAGCGTAATGCTGCTTGATGAATGCGGAGATCAGTTCTTCCGATGTGTCCTGGTCGGTGTGCTGCAGTTCAAAAGTCTCCCTGCCGCTGAGCTTGCCGTCTCGCACGAAGAAGACCACGATGTGCCGCTCGCCGATCGGTGCTGCCGGACCGGCAGAATACTGCACCGTTCCTGTCTGGCCGGATATCGCTGCCGGGCCGGCGGAAGACTGCGCTGCTCCTGTCTGGCCGGATGTCGCTGCCGGACCGGCGGAAGACCCGGACTTGCCGGATACTGCTGGTGCATTTCCTGCGCCGCCGACGGTCAGTATCAGGTCGATGTCTGACGAATCCTTTATAACTACCCTCTGCTTTTCCTGCAGCGCCCGGAGCGCTATGACGTGATCTCTGTAATCCGCGGCCCGCTCATACTGCATGGCTTCAGAGGCCTCGTTCATTTTCTCCGTCAGATAGCTTTCCAGTTCTTTGTTCTTTCCTTTCAGAAAATCAGCAGCAGTGTCGATTTTGTCCAGGTATTTTTTCCTGTCGACTTTCCCGATGCAGACTCCCTCGCACTTTCCTATATGATAGTTGAGGCAGGGCCTGTGGCCTTTGGGGAATTTTTCCGTCGTGCACCTCTTCAGGCAGTAGACGTCATTCAGTATGTCCACCGTCTCGTTGACTGCGCCGGCATCAGAATACGGGCCAAAGTATTTACCGTCGTCTTTGGCTGTGTTCCGCGTCTTTATTATGCGGGGAAACTTTTCACCGGTGGTTATCTTGATGTATGGATAAGTCTTGTCGTCCCTTAAAAGGACGTTGTACTTGGGCCTGTATTTCTTGATGAGATTGCACTCAAGAATCAGGGCCTCCATCTCCGTTGCCGCAGTGATGTACTCGAACTCCTCGATGTTGGAGACCATGGAGCGGACCTTGGGGCTCAGGTTTGCAGGCGACTGGAAATACTGACGCACGCGTCGCCTGAGTGAGATGGCTTTTCCCACGTAGATGACCTGCCCCAGTTTATCCTTGTGAATATAAACTCCCGGAGAGTCCGGGAGTTTTTTAAGGTTTTCTTTGATGTCAAACATATAACTGTCTGCTCCCTGTCAGAGACCGCCCGGCTCAGCGCCTGCGGATGTCTGCAACGGGAATTATTTGTTTTCTGCCTCGAATTTCTTCATGAACTCGATGAGAGTGTCGACTCCCTCTTCAGGCATAGCGTTATAGATGCTGGCTCTCATGCCGCCGATGCTGCGGTGGCCGTTCAGGTTATGCATATTTTCTTCTTTTGCTGCTGCTACGAACTTCTTGTCCAGATCAGTGTCGCCTGTTACGAAGACAACGTTCATGAGAGATCTGTCTTCCTTGGCTACAGGACACTTGTAAAGCTCGCTGCTGTCTATGTAATCGTAAAGTTTCTTGGCTTTTTTCACATCCAGCTCGTGGAGCGGTTTGATGCCGCCGCCTGCCAGGATGCTCTTGAACACTTCACCTGCCACGTAGATGGCAAAGCACGGCGGAGTGTTATATGTTGAATTGTTGTCAGCGTGGATCTTGTAGTCCATGTATGTCGGGATGTTTTCCGGAGCTTTTCCGATGAGATCCTCTCTCATGATGACGATGGTTACGCCTGCCGGTCCCACGTTCTTCTGAGCTCCTGCGTAGATGAGCCCGAACTTGGTAACGTCGATCTCCTCTGACAGGATGCAGGATGACATGTCTGCTACGAGAGGAACGTCTCCTGTATCAGGAAGATAGTCGTTATAGTGTGTGCCGTAGATGGTGTTGTTGAATGTGATGTGCACATAGTCAGCGTCAGCTCTGAACTCATCTTTTCCCGGTTTAGGGATGTATGTGAAAGTGTCATCTTCAGATGATGCCACGATCTTCACATCGCCGAACTTGGCTGCTTCCTTGGCAGCTTTCTTTGCCCATGAGCCGGATACGATGTAGTCCGCCTTGCCGGAACCTGTCATCAGGTTCATCGGGATCATGGCGAACTGCAGTGTAGCGCCGCCCTGCAGGAACATCACTTTATAGTTGTCTGGTATTGAAAGGAGCTGACGAAGATCTGCTTCAGCATCCTCGATGATCTTAGTGAATTCCTTTGATCTGTGGCTCATCTCCATTACTGACTCGCCGCATCCCTTGTAGTTTGGAAGGTCTTCTGCGACCTGCTCGATGACGTTCAGCGGAAGCATCGACGGACCTGCTGAAAAGTTGTAAGCTCTCTTGTTACTCATTTTTTTAAATTCCTCCATGTGTAAAAATTCTTCAGATTTTTCAGAAAATCTCAAATCACTGATTTATGATT
>CAMCER010000159.1 GCA_945873875.1 uncultured Clostridia bacterium | reverse complement strand
CCAGATGCGTTGCACTTTCATCTACAGACGGGCTGAAGCGCGGCATGGAAGCAGAAGATACCGGAGGTCCCATAAAGGTACCTGTAGGAAGAGAAGTCCTGGGAAGGCTCTTCAACGTCATCGGCGAGACCATAGATGAGGCAGGCCCTGTGGAAACAGAGACGAAAGCCTCCATACACAGACCGGCACCTGCTTTTGAAGACCAGAACACCACTGCGGAAGTCTTCGAGACAGGAATCAAAGTAATCGACCTTATCGCCCCATATACACGAGGCGGAAAAGTCGGACTTTTAGGCGGCGCAGGAGTAGGAAAGACAGTACTCATACAGGAGCTGATCAATAACATCGCTAAAGAACACGGCGGTATCTCAGTATTTGCCGGAGTCGGCGAGCGTACACGTGAAGGAAACGACCTTTACTATGAAATGACCGATTCAGGCGTAATAGATAAGACGGCCATGGTATTCGGACAGATGAACGAGCCGCCTGGAGCAAGGATGAGAGTCGCTCTTACAGGCCTGACCATGGCAGAATACTTCAGAGATCAGGAAGGGCAGGACGTGCTTCTGTTCATAGACAATATATTCAGATTCACTCAGGCAGGTTCGGAAGTATCCGCACTGCTGGGACGTGTCCCTTCAGCTGTAGGCTATCAGCCGACGCTGGCTACTGAAATGGGCGCGCTGCAGGAGAGGATCACATCCACCAAGACAGGATCCATCACTTCAGTTCAGGCCATATATGTGCCTGCAGACGACCTCACAGACCCAGCGCCTGCGACTACCTTTGCGCATCTTGACGCGACTACGGTTTTGTCCAGGGCCATCACAGAACTGGGAATCTATCCGGCGGTAGACCCGCTGGAGTCCAGTTCGAGGATCATGGATCCGCTGATCCTGGGAGAAGATCACTATAACACAGCCCGTGAGGTCCAGGAAGTGCTGCAGAGATATAAAGACCTGCAGGACATCATCGCTATCCTGGGTATGGATGAGCTTTCTGATTCTGATAAGCTCATAGTAAACAGGGCCAGAAAGATCCAGAGATTCCTGTCACAGCCTTTCAGCGTGGCTGAGCAGTTCACAGGAATGCCCGGCAAATACATACCGAGATCAGAGACAGTCAGAGGATTCCGTGAGATCCTGGACGGCAAACACGATGAAATACCAGAGGCTCTGTTCCTCATGGCAGGCAGCATAGACGACGTGGTAGAGAAATATAACGCGGAGAAGAAGAATGGCGAAGAAGATCAATCTTGAGATAATCACACCGTCGAAGGTGTTTTACAGGGGAGACGTGGAACTGGTCATCGTAAGGACACTTGCAGGTGACGAGGGGTTCATGGCGGGCCACACGTGGGCCTGCAAGCTTCTTGCTGTCAGCGAGATGTGGATCCAGGAGACTTCTGCGCCTGAATATAAGATAGCTGCCATCTCAGGCGGTTTCATCGATGTGAAGGACAGTATCGTCATATACACAGATGCTGCTGAATGGGCAGAAGACATCGATATGGAAAAAGCCCTCAGCGCCAAGGCCAGCGCAGAAGACTGGCTCATATCGCATCCGGATGATGATCCTCTGAACATCGAGCGGGCGAAGATCGCCATACAGAAGGCCATAACCAGAATGAACGTATCACAGGGCGGAGCCAGGAGGAAGAGATGACAGATAAAACGAGAACGGCCCTCATAGGGATAATAGTTGAGAATACAGAAGCGATCGACAGACTGAATGATCTGCTTCATGAATACAGAGGAAACATAATCGGCAGGATGGGGATCCCTCACCCTGCTAAAGAGATATCAATAATCAGCATCGCCATCGAGGCGCCGGACGACACCATAAGCGCACTGGCAGGAAAACTGGGGGCGCTTCAGGGAGTCACCACCAAGACTATATATTCGAAGGTGTGATATCAGGCGAGTTTGTTTGATATGACTAGGGTTTTGAAGCTGCAGAGATGCAGCTTTTTTGTTTTTTTGTAAATAAACAGTGTAAAAATCTTCTTGATATAACTTCAAAGATGCTTTCAGTTGCAGCATCGATAACCGAAAAAGTCGGAAGGCTTGCAGAATATCATGAAATAAAAGCGAAACCTTATTTACGCAGGAACAACAGAATAAAATCGATTCATTCTTCGCTTTCCATTGAGGCTAATTCTCTGTCCCTGGCGGATGTGAGAAATGTTATAGACGGGCGCACGGTTTACGAGCCGGAAAAAGAGATACAGGAAGTGAAGAATGCTTACGAGGCATATGAGATGATCCCGGATGTTGATCCGTATTCTGCAGACGGCCTTAAGATGCTCCATGGGATCATGATGAAAGGGCTGGTTTCAGAACCCGGATCTTTTCGGAGCACCAATGAAGGCGTGTTTGACGGGGAAAGGGTCATATTCGTGGCGCCGCCTCTGAAGCAGGTGCCTGCCCTGATCGATAAACTGTTCAGATGGATGAAAAAATCCTCTGAAGAGCTTAACCCGCTTATTTTGTCTTCCGTTTTCCATTATGAATTCGTTTTCATTCATCCTTTCACTGACGGAAACGGAAGGATGGCGAGGCTGTGGCAGACCATTATACTTTCCAGATGGCGCGAAGTGTTCTTGTACCTGCCTGTGGAGAACTGGATCAAAAAAATCAGGCAGGATACTATAAAGTTATTGCAGAAAGTAATGCCGCAGGAAGATCCGATCCTTTCATCGAGTTCATGCTTGAAAGGATCGATGAAGCGTTTGATGAGATACTTGAGCAGGCAATGTCAGGGGACGGGTACATATCTGAATATGTCGGCAGGCTGCTTCAGGTTATGGAGTACGAGGTGCCATATTCTGCTAAAGCGATAATGGATAGACTCGGCTTAAGATCCAGAGAGGCGCTGCGCAGGAACTACCTGCATCCGGCTATGGAAATGGAGCTGGTAAAGATGACAGAGCCGGACAAGCCTAACAGCAGAAATCAGAGATATGTGAAAAAATAGCAGAGCGGCAGAGACGTTTAAAGGGAAATAACAACTGTCTGTATTTGTCCCGCGAAAATAATATATTGAAATCAAATCATGCTGACTGTATAATACTTAAGTTGGAAAAAAATGAAAGGAAGTATTAACAATGAGTGAAAGATTAGTTGGTACAGTTTCAAGAGGGCTCAGAGCCCCTATCATAAAAGAAGGTTCAGACCTTGAAAAGATCGTTACAGATACCGTGCTCGGCGCTGCTGAAGCCGGAGAATTCCAGATCAATGACAGAGACATAGTTGCTGTTACAGAATCAGTAGTCGCAAGGTCTCAGGGAAACTACGCAACTACAGATCAGCTGGCTGCCGACGTAAGGAACAAGATGGGCTCAGGCACCATCGGAGTCATTTTCCCGATCTTGAGCAGAAACAGGTTCGCTATTTGTCTCAGAGGGATCGCAAAGGGCGCGGACAAGATCGTCCTGATGCTCAGCTATCCGGGAGACGAAGTGGGCAACCACCTTATAGATATCGAGGCTCTTGATGAAAAGGGCATCGACCCGTA
>CAMCER010000158.1 GCA_945873875.1 uncultured Clostridia bacterium | reverse complement strand
AAAATACCTGTGACCGAAGCGGTGAAAAAACTCGATGAGATGAGAGCTGTGGAAGGAGAAAAGCTTAAGGAGGATCTTCTCAGAAGAGGAGGGACCATCAAGGAATACACGGGAAAAATCAAGGAGAGAGCTCCGGAAGTGGTGAAAGAACATAAGGAGAAGATGGAAGAGCGTATAAACCAGCTCCTTGACAAGAATATTGAGATACCGGAAGAAAAACTGGCAGTGGAAGTGGCCGTTTTTGCTGACAAATGCGATATAACAGAAGAACTTGTCAGGCTGGACAGTCACATGGACCAGATGAAGAAGATCCTTGATGAAGGTAAAAAAGCAGTGGGAAAGAGGCTTGACTTCCTGGTGCAGGAGATGAACAGGGAAGCCAACACCATAGGCTCCAAGGCTAATGACCTTGATATCACCAACTACATGCTCAGCATCAAGAGCGAAGTCGAAAAGATAAGAGAACAGGTCCAGAATATAGAATAAAGACAAAGGCGCAGCCTTGCAGGTAAACCGGGCGTTGATAAATCAGGCTCGGCGTGATATAATAATTATTCGCTGAATGAAGACAGGGAAAAACGAAACAGGAGAGTACAATGAAAAAGGGCAGACTGATCGTTATTTCCGGCCCGTCTGGCGCAGGCAAGGGAACGATCTGTGAAGAACTATTCAAAGATGAAAACGTAGTGTTCTCCGTATCCATGACCACCAGAGCTCCCAGAGAGGGAGAGGTCGACGGAAGAGAATATTTCTTTGTCAGCGAGGAGAAATTCGTTGAAAACATTGAAAACGGCGGATTTCTGGAACACGCTCAGACCTTCGGCAATTACTACGGGACGCCTAAAGAGGCAGTGCTCAGGCAGATGGCAGATGGCTACGATGTCATTTTAGATATCGACACCAAAGGCGCACGCCAGGTGAGAGCCATTTACCCCGAAAGTGTGCTGATATTCGTGCTTCCGCCTTCTATGGATGAGCTGAGAAGACGAATAAGAGGCCGGGGCAGCGAAAACGAAGAAGACATAAGGATAAGGCTTGGCGAAGCTGCACACGAGATGAGCCTGGCTGAGAATTATGACTACTGTATTATCAACGACGACATCAATGAAGCTGTTTCGGCAGTAAAAGCCATCATCAAAGCAGAGCATCACAGATATGATGAAGAAATAAATGCCCTGATAGAGGGGTATAAGGAGGAGAAATAAATGTTATATCCATCAATCAATGAAATAAGAAAAAGGCAGACAGCAGATATACTCTGGTCATTCTTGCGGCTAAGAGAGCCAGAGATATCATCGACGGCATGCCTAAGCTGACAGAAGTAGAGGTGGAAAAACCGGTTTCCATCGCAGCTAATGAGATCAACGAAGAGCTGATCACATACAGAAGAGAGACTGAATAGCTGGTTTACTGCTGAAAATCAGTATATCATGCCCCGTCTATAAAGGCGGGGCTTTGTATTTATAAAAAAGCCCTGCATAAGATGCAGGGCAGGTATTGCAGGATCGCTGCAGTTTTTATCTGTCAAAAGCGCTCAGATATTCCTTCATGATATTTACTGTGTTGGAAGTTCCAAGTCTGTCGGCTCCTGCGACGATCATATCGCGGGCAGTCCTAAGATCTCTGATGCCGCCTGATGCCTTGATCATGACACGCTCGCCTACGATGCCCTTGATGAGGCGTATAGTCTCGGTATCAGCACCGCGCTCGCTGAATCCAGTCGATGTCTTCACGAAGTTGGCGCCGGTCTCCATTATGCAGCGGCATCCTTTAGCGATCTCATCTTCAGTGAGAAGGCAGGTCTCCAGTATGACTTTGACGATAGCGTCGTTTTCATAAGCCTTCTGCCTGATCTGGGATATCTCATTTTTAACGTAGTCAACACGTCCGTCGATGAGTGCTCCCACGTTTATCACCATGTCGATCTCATCTGCTCCGTAAAAGCAGGCGCAGGATGTCTCATAGGTCTTTACAGTAGTGTGCATGGCCCCAAGAGGGAAGCCGACTACTGCTGCGACCTTGATATGCTCAGCTCCTGCGGCAGCGAGCTCCTTTTTTGCCAGCTCTACATAACACGAGTTTACGCATACAGAGTAAAAATCATATTTAGCTGCTTCTCTGCAGAGCATTTTGATGTCATATTCAGTGGCTTCTGGCGCCAGCAGTGTGTGATCGAAGAATTTGCTGAATTTCTTTTTTGTCATTTCCCATACTCCTTTTCCCGTTCAGTTTATCATTATCCATAAAACTCCGCCTTATCAGGCGAAGCGTTATTATCAGTTTTTAAGGCTCTGCATAGGTGCAGGGATCCTGCCGCCCCGTGCGATGAGCTTTGAAGGTGAGACAGTGTTCACTTTCATCACAGGGCCTCTTCCCAGAAGGCCTCCGAAATCGAGTTCTTCACCGTCTTTGAGTCCTACAGCAGGTATCAGTCTTACGGCAGTGGTCTTGGAATTGACCATTCCTATAGCTGCTTCGTCTGCGATCATTGCCGATATCACGTCTTCCGGAGTATCCCCGGGAACTACGATCATATCAAGGCCTACTGAGCAGACTGAAGTCATTGCTTCCAGTTTTTCAAAGGACAAAGCCCCGGCCTTTGCTGCGTCTATCATGCCTGCATCCTCAGAGACAGGTATAAAAGCGCCGGAAAGGCCTCCTACGTTGCTTGATGCCATTACGCCGCCTTTCTTCACGGCGTCATTGAGCATGGCAAGGGCTGCCGTAGTTCCGTGAGCGCCGCACTGGTCAAGTCCTATCTCTTCCAGAATGTGAGCTACAGAATCTCCTATGGCCGGGGTAGGGGCCAGTGAAAGGTCTATTATCCCGAAAGGCACTCCCAGAGCCTGTGAAGCTTCAGAGCCCACCAGCTGTCCCATCCTTGTTATTTTAAAAGCTGTCTTTTTGATGGTATCTGCAACAGCCGTCAGATCTTCCTTATCGTCCATCTTGGCAAGGGCCGCGCGTACGACTCCAGGACCTGATACTCCCACGTTTATTACGCAGTCAGGCTCGCCGGCGCCGTGGAATGCTCCTGCCATGAAAGGGTTGTCTTCAGGAGCGTTGCAGAACACTACCAGTTTAGCCGCTCCTATACACTGCCTGTCCTTAGTCTTCTCAGCTGCCAGACGGATGGTCTTTCCCATCATGGCCACGGCGTCCATGTTGATGCCGGACTTGGTGCTGCCTACATTGACGGAAGAACAGACGAACTCGGTCTGGGCCAGAGCCTCAGGGATGGATTCGATGAGGGCTTTGTCTCCGGGCGAGAAGCCTTTATGCACCAGGGCGGAGTAGCCGCCTATAAAATTGACGCCTACCTGGCGTGCTGCTTTGTCAAGGGCATGTGCATACTCAAGAGGATCGCCTCCGGAAGCGCCTGCAAGCATGGCTATTGGCGTTACGGATATTCTTTTGTTGACGATGGGTATGCCGTATTTCTTTTCTATTTTTTCACCTGTGGATACCAGTTTTTCTGCACGTGCGCAGATCTTGTCGTAGACTTTGGCGCAGGATGT
>CAMCER010000157.1 GCA_945873875.1 uncultured Clostridia bacterium | reverse complement strand
CTGAGGCTGAGAATCTTTATATCTCGTACCTCGGCGGGAAATTAAGCTCGGGGACAGATCCCCTCACACCCGCTGTCTTCGGTGTGTTTTCTTAGTTATTCACCTGTGACAATGGCGTTACTGTAATACGATCCTTGCAGGATTTACTTTGATTCCAGGTCCCATCGTCGTGCTTACTACTATGCTCTTAAAGTACTGGCCCTTTGCAGCTGCCGGTTTTGCTTTAAGGATAGCTTCCATGATCGCCCTGAAGTTTTCGCCGATCTTTTCCGGACCGAATGAAACCTTTCCGATAGGCGTATGGATGATATTGCTTTTGTCAAGCCTGTATTCAACTTTACCGGCTTTGACTTCCTGGATGGCTTTTGCCACGTCCATGGTAACTGTGCCTGATTTCGGGTTAGGCATGAGTCCCTTAGGACCGAGGACCTTACCGAGTCTTCCTACTACACTCATCATGTCCGGTGTAGCGATGACTACATCGAAATCGAACCAGTTCTCACTCTGGATCTTCTGTGCCATTTCCTCTGCTCCGACGAAATCTGCTCCGGCTTCCTCAGCTTCTGTAGCCTTAGGTCCCTTAGCAAATACCAGGACTTTCTTTTCTTTTCCTGTTCCGTGCGGCAGTACGATAGCACCTCTTACCTGCTGGTCGGCATGTCTGCCGTCGACTCCCAGTCTGGTGTGTACTTCAACTGTTTCATCGAATTTAGCAGTGTGTGTCTTTGTGAGCAGTTCCATAGCTTCTTCGATCTCATAGAGATTAGTCTTATCGACTAAAGCTGCTGCTTCCTTATACTTCTTTCCTCTTTTAGGCATTTCTTACCTCCTGTGGTACATGCGGCCGCTCTTTTACGCGTGCCTCCCACTTTCTTAATCTTCAACTATAACTCCCATGCTTCTTGCAGTACCCTTGATCATCTCTGTAGCTGATTCAAGATTTGCTGCGTTAAGGTCAGCCATCTTAGTCTGGGCTATTTCCTGAGCCTGTGCTGTAGTGATGGTGGCTACCTTAGTCCTGTTGGGCTCACCTGATGCCTTATCAAGTCCAGCTGCCTTCTTTATCAGAACTGCTGCAGGCGGTGTCTTGCATATGAATGAGAATGACCTGTCTGCATAGACTGTGATGACTACCGGGATTATCATTCCGGGCTGGTCCTGGGTCTTGGCATTGAACTGCTTACAGAAGTCCATGATGTTGACTCCCTGCTGTCCCAGTGCAGGTCCTACCGGTGGTGCCGGATTAGCCTGTCCTGCAGGTATCTGAAGCTTGATGTAGCCCTCAACCTTTTTTGCCATGTGGCGCTCCTCCTTTCTTCAATTGTATATGTGATCCCTGATCAGATCTTGTCCACCTGGGCAAAATCCAATTCTACGGGGGTCTCACGTCCGAACATGGAGATCTTGGCTCTCAGGGTCTGTTTTTCCATGTTGACTTCTTCAACAGTACCCATAAAGCTCTCGAACGGTCCGTTGATGACCTTGACTGTATCTCCCTCTTTCAGGTCCAGATCGATGTAAATCTTCTCAATGCCCATCCTGCGCACTTCCTCTGTGGAAAGAGGCATAGGATTGGATGCATTGCCGACAAAGCCGGTAACGCCCTGCGTGTTCCTTACCAGATACCATGACTCGTTGGTGATGACCATCTTCACGATCACGTATCCCGGGAACATCTTCTTGGTCTTAAGACGTCTCCTGCCTTCGCTGTAATCTACTTCCTCTTCTGTGGGCACCACAACTTCCAGGATCAGATCCTGCATGCCGCGGTTCTCCACCAGTTTCTCTATATTGGTTTTTACTTTGTTCTCATGGCCTGAATAAGTGTGGATAACATACCATCTGGGTATGCCGTCTCCTCTCAGACCTTCCAGCTCGTCCGCATCCTGTACGGGAGCCTGTTCATTAAGGATCTTCCTCTCAGCCATTGCTCTTCCCCTTTACTTTATTATATCGTCTGCGCCCGCTCCCGGCATCAGTTAAGGGTAATGCCCAGGATGCTTTTCAGTATAGCGAGGAATCCACTGTCAATAGCCCAGAATGCCAGCGCAAAGAAAGCGCATGTGATAAGCACTACGCCTGTGTATGAGCCCAGTTCTTTCTTAGTAGGCCATACTACCTTTTTCATTTCAAGTCTTACGCCCTTGAAGTACTCTTTCAGGCTGGTGCGTTTTTTCTGCTGCGCCTGCTGGGTCCCTGCTGACATGAGACTTCTGCGCTTCTGCGGCTCCTTAGCCTTAGAACTTCTGGCTGGTCCCTTTGAAGAATTTTTTTTCTTTGACTTAGCCATTATGTCTCCCCTTATTTGGTTTCCTTATGCAGAGTGTGCTTTTTGCAGAATTTACAGTATTTCTGAAGCTCGATACGCTCGTTGTTATTCTGCTTGTTCTTGATAGTGTCGTAATTCCTCTGCTTACATTCTGAACATGCAAGTGTAACTTTAACTCTCATTTTATATGTCCTCCATCTAATCTAAAACAGGGCATCCAAAGAGCGCCTGTTTATTTCTAAACATAAAGTCGCTCAATAATTTTACTGCAGAGGGCTGTCAATGTCAAGGTTTTTAATATGTTTATATGCTAACTTACGATACGATTCCGTCTGCAACTTATAACTTCTTTTTTTCAGTTCATTCCACAAGCTGCTGTCTCTCTTTTTTTCAGACTTTTTACATAAAAAGAGCCGCTTTATATAAAGCAGCTCTGATCTTCACATTCACAGATATCAACTCATGTATTCCTCTGCCAGCACCAGCCTGCCCTGTTTTCTGGTCTCGTTCATGTCTATGATACGCTGGTTGCTGCTGCCGCGGAACCTCAAGGTAAGATCCCGCTTTTCAAGGATGAAGCGGCCGTCCACAAGCATGTCCGCAAGATCCATAAGCTGTCTCACGTCTTCATCGCTTTTCGCCATGTCAGTGAGTTCCTCATATGTATAGCCGGTGAATATGAGGATGTTTAATCCTTCCCTTTTCCTTATCTCCTTTGCCAGAGGAATGAACCTTCCCGCCTGGCAGAAGGGTTCACCGCCGCTGAAAGTGATACCGTCAAGGAGTTTGTTCTCATCCACTGCATCCAGGATCTTCTGTATGTCGCAGTCATATCCGCCGTCAAAGTCGTGGGTATCAGGATTCTGGCATCCCGGACAGTCGTGGACACAGCCCTGGCAGAAAACCACGAATCTGATGCCCGGTCCGTCGACGATAGACTCTCTGACTACACCGGCAAGACGTATGGTATCAGCCATCAGTTACCAGCCTCCGCTCCTGCGTTTTCTGCTGCTTCCGGTTCCTGCACGCCGGCCATCTCTCCCAGAGTCTCCATCTCGCCGCTTCCCAGAGAATGTTTCACTCTGTCTTTCACTTCAGCCTTTTTCGCGTTATTGAAACGGTCCACTGTTCCTACCAGATATCCTGTGATCCTTCTGATCCTTTCGAAGCCTTCGTCTGCTTCCTCTTCACGTCTTCCGCAGCACGGGCATTCGTTATCTATTATACCTGTGAATCCGCATACCGGATCCCTGTCCACAGGATGATTGATGGAACCGTAGCCTACTCCGCTTTCCTTCATGCATCTTAT
>CAMCER010000156.1 GCA_945873875.1 uncultured Clostridia bacterium | reverse complement strand
AAATTGTTCCGTTCCGTCTGAACATAATACTTTCGACTGCTTACAGTTCTATCTGGACAATGATATAGATATGGGCGGTGTAAAAGCTGATGACGGAACATGGTCAGGCCCTGTCTATTATCCCATCGGGTCCCAGGGAATGAAAGATACCACTGGTAATTTCTACGGGGTATTCAACGGATCATTTGACGGTCAGGGACATTATGTCACTAACGTTTACGCAGAACGCGGATCAGGTCAGAGTTATCAGGCTGTTGGTCTGTTCGGCCGTGTAGGTGCGCCTGATGACGCAGCCTCATACCCGGCAAATGATATCACCATCGAAAACATTGGTGTATCTGGTTATATCCATGGCGGAAGAAGTGTAGGAGGAATCGTCGGGAAGACACTGCATGTCGCATCCGGTCATATAATCACGATAAAGAACTGTGTGAACCACGCAGAAGTTTCAAGTACAGATAAAAAAGGTCTGGGCGGCATCTGCGGAGCTTTCTGGTATGCTCCGGTAATGGAAAACTGCTACAGCACCGGATCAATAAACGGTGAAGGAAGACCTAAAGGTGCTGTAGTTGGTGGAAATGAAGGTACCATTACCAATGTTTACTCAACTCAGGATCTTCCTGTAACAGGAGAAAATGCAACAGCTTCTGCTTCTGTAACAAATGGATACTCACTTGCCTCTGCAACAATAGACGAAATGATAAATCCATCATTCGCAGCCGCACTTGGTGATGGTTTCAAAGCAAGCTGCGGAACACCTGTGCTGGCATGGGAAGAAGCTGCAGAACACGATCTGCAGAAAACAGAGGCTAAAGATGTTACATGTACAGAAGACGGAAACATCGCATTCTGGACATGTTCAGAATGCGGACTCGTATTCTGTGATGAAGGAAAAACTGTTATAAATGCTGAAGAAACTGTTATTCCTGCTCTTGGTCACGAATATGACCTTGGCGTTATAACAAAGCAGCCGACCGATACTGAAGACGGCGAGATCACTTACACATGCTCACGCTGCGGCGGAACATACATAGAGGCTATCAATATGGAATACATGGCCGGTATCGAGGCTCTGAAAGACGAAGTTACTGATAAAGTGATCGCTGCTAATCAGGACCTGGCAACTGGTGAATACACAGAAGACAGTGTTGAAGCACTGAAAGAAGCTATCAAAGCAGCTAACGACATCATCGATGACGAAACTGCTACTGAAGCATCGATCAAGGCGGCGAAAGCTGAACTGATGCAGGCATGGCGCACTATGGAACCAGTTGATAAAGCTGCAAAACAGGAGATCGCAGATTACATTGCTGCATACGACTCACTTCTTGAGACTATGATCAATGTATATAACAACGTAACACCTTCAGCATACACTACTGGAAGTTACGCAGTACTTCAGCTGGCAATGAATGAAGCTGAAGCACTCATCGATGATCCTGATGCTGATTCATCACTTCTGGCAGCAGCCAAAACCGACATACTCCTTGCTCAGAAGAACCTGATCAAAAAGTACGCTAACACTATGACAGTAAAGACTGCAGCCAGGACAGTCAAGTTCAAGAAAGTAAAGGCTAAGAAGCAGGTCGTAAAAGCTATCACAGTCAAGAAAGCAAAAGGCAAGGTCACTTATACTAAGGCCAGCGGATCAGCTAAACTCACTGTGAACAAGACTACAGGAAAGATCACTGTGAAGAAGGGTACCAAGAAGGGTACATACAAAGCTAAAGTCAAAGTCAAGGCACCAGGTAATGGAAATTACAAGGCACTGACCAAGACTGTCACAGTAACGATCAAGGTCAAATGATAATCGTTAAACATATCAGAATGACCGGCAGCGGGGGGGATGATTTCCTCCCGCTGTTATTTTTCAGAGGAGTTAAATAATTATCAAAAAGTTGTACAGACAACATTTGTGCGTAAATGTTGTTCAAACAACATTTTTATTGCTGTTTATTTTCTATACTAATCAAAGTGCTGTTATTGGATAATAGAGTTATTTCAGATATATGGATATTACAGGAGACGACAGAAAATACAGATTACGCATAACAGGCTTTACTGTGGCACTTATAGTTCTTTTCACAGTTTCTTTTCTGATAGGAAGATATCCTGTACACCCGGCAGAGCTTGGAGGTATGCTTCTTGATACTCTGCTTCAGGGGATCAACGACCTGCTCAGTCTCTTTGGCGCTGATACAGATTTTCATTTAGAACCGTTCTGGGATGAGAACACAGAAGCGATATTCTTTAATGTGAGACTGCCCAGAATACTGCTGGCATGCCTGGTGGGATGCTGCATATCAATGGCAGGAGCAGCATATCAGGGTGTATTTCAGAACCCTATGGCTGCGCCTGATATACTGGGAGCATCATCCGGTGCTGCTTTCGGCGCGGCTCTGGCGATAATCCTGGGCGGCACCACATGGTTCATAACAGGTTCTGCATTCGTATTCAGCCTGGTGACTGTACTGTTCGTAATGCTTGTGAGTAAATTCGCCAACGGCAGCAAAGTCCTGGGACTGATCCTTGGAGGCATAGTTATAAGTTCTCTGTTTTCATCCGGGACTTCTTATCTGAAACTTGTGGCCGACCCCAATGACGACCTGCCTCAGATCACATACTGGCTCATGGGAAGTCTTACAGAAGCAAAACTCGGTGAAGTGCTGTTCGCCTGCATACCAATGTTTGCAGGCATCATACCGCTCATTCTTCTGAGATGGCGTATCAATATACTTACTCTGGGAGATGAAGAAGCGGCAAGCATGGGCGTTGATTCTAAACGCGTGCGCATCATCGTTATCATCTGCTCCACACTTATCACAGCTGCCAGCGTGTCTGTCAGCGGAATGATAGGATGGGTAGGTCTGGTTATACCTCATTTTTCAAGAAGGATAGTCGGCAACAACTATATGCATCTTATGATTTTGTCAATGATACTTGGTGCGCTGTTCCTTCTGGGAGTCGATGACATTTCAAGGATACTGATAGCAAAGGAGATCCCGCTGGGCATACTGACATCGCTCATAGGCGCTCCGTTCTTCATATATCTGCTTACCAGAAAGGAGAATCTGACATGAGTCTGGAAATAAAAGATCTCAGCTTCTCCTATGAAAGTGACCAGCCGGTCCTGAAAAACATCAATGTGAAAATAGGTGACGGCAGGATGGTGTGCATCCTGGGTCCTAACGGAACAGGGAAAAGCACATTGTTCAAAGTCATTTTAAGACTGCTTCGCTGCTATGAAGGAGAAGTAAAGATAGACGGCAGATCCACAGATGACCTTTCCGTCTCACAGATGGCTCACAAGATCGCATATATACCGCAGTCTTACAGGCCAACCTTCAACTATTCGGTTTTCGATATGGTCCTGATGGGGACTACTGCCGGACTGAAAACATTCGGTTCTCCCGGCAGAAAGGAAAAAGAATCTGTAAAAGCAGCAATGGAAAAAATGGGGATCAGCCATCTGGCAGGCCGGGGCTTTGCCAGGATAAGCGGAGGAGAACGCCAGCTGGCCCTTATCGCAAGGGCTCTCGTCCAGGATACGAAAGTGCTGATAATGGATGAACCCACAGCGAATCTTGACTACGGCAAT
>CAMCER010000155.1 GCA_945873875.1 uncultured Clostridia bacterium | reverse complement strand
GGATATGAAGTATCTTTCGGATCCGGCAGCGTGCTTTATCTGGAGACTATAGACGGGACATACGAAGGAGTGGGACACTTTGAGCCTCTGAGGCATTATGCCGAAGTCCACCTGATCATGGAGCCGGGTGAAAGGGGAAGCGGCATCGTCATCACTAGTGAAGTCCCTGAGGATGAGCTTGCCGTCAACTGGCAGAGGCTGATAATGACTCATCTGCAGGAGAAGGAGCACACAGGAGTGCTCACAGGTGCGCCTCTTACTGATGTAAAGATAACTCTTGCAGCAGGCAGAGCCCACGAGAAACATACCATGGGCGGTGATTTCAGAGAAGCCACATACAGGGCTGTTAGGAATGCTCTCATGCAGGCGAAAAGAGACGGGAAGGCGCTGCTTCTGGAGCCATGGTGCGAATTTGAGATCGAACTGCCGGCCCAGAGCGCAGGGCGCGCCATCAATGACCTGAATCATATGGGGGCAAGTCAGGAAGGCCTTGAACAGAAAGAGGATACCGCTGTGATCCGCGGAAGGGCACCCTCTGCGCTGACGGCAGAATATCAGCAGACCCTTGTATCGTACACATCGGGAACAGGAAGGATGTCCATGATACAGAGCGGTTATGATATTTGTCATAACGCAGATGAGATTATCGAAGAGACCGGTTATGAGGCAGAACGTGACACGGAAAATCCCGCAGACTCGGTATTCGTTAATCATAAGGGAAGCGACATCGTGCCGTGGGACCAGGTGACAGAGCATATGCATTTGGCAGGCGTTCTGAAAGCAGAGCGCGGCAGAGATATGAACTCTTCAGATTGGCAGGCAGGCCCGGACGGCAGAGCAGCAGGGACAAAGGACGGAGCCTGGACGGACGGGGAGATAGATGCCAAAGAAGCTGAGCGGCGGCGTATCGCTGCGGAAAAAGAACTTGAAAGCATTTTCGAGCGGACTTACGGACCGGTCAGAAAGAGACATTACATAGAGAAAAAAGAACTGTACCCGGCACCTGAGATATCTGAGGAAGAAGCTGCCCGCAATGCGGAGCGCAACGCTCAGATAAAGGCGCGGCATGAGAAAAAGACAGCAGAAAAGGGAGATGCCGGCTCACTGATCCTGGTAGACGGATACAACGTGATATTTTCTGATAAACATCTGAAGGAACTGGCGGATACTGACATAGGATCTGCAAGGGACAGCCTGGTCGAAAGGCTGATAAACTATGCGGGATACACTGGTTTCAAAGTCAGCGTCATATTCGACGCGTATAAAGTAGTTCCGGGAGACGGGAGCAGAGAAAAACACAGCATCGTCGATGTGATCTACACCGCGGCCAATGAATCCGCCGATATCAGGATAGGACGGATGGCGGGCAAGGCAAAGGAAAGTCAGATCTATGTCGTTACCTCTGATGAACTGGTCCAGCAGAACGTGTGGACGCAGGGGGCACTGAGGATATCATCCCGGGAGTTCATCGAAGTTCTGAAACATACTGAAGAAGAGATAAGGAGCATGCTGTAGAGGCCAATGAGCGGCAGAGACAGCATTTGAAGAAAAACCGGAAAAGTGGTATGCTTTTCATATCGAAATATTTCGATGTGAAATGGGAAGCGCGCAAAAGGATAACCGGGCATAAAGGTTCTTTGCAGAGGTCTGATACACTCTGCAGAGATATCAGGAGAGAAAGGGAAAAAAATGAAAACCAGGTATGTAGTGACCAGCGGATTTCTCGGCGCGGGAAAAACCACATCCATGATAGCATTTGCTCAGAACATCAACGAGAGAGGGTTTGGAACATCGGGCATCCTTGTGGATGACCTTGGTGCTAACAATATCGTGGATGCTAATACCACTGAAGCTTCCGGAGTCATAACTCTGGATATCTCAGGAGACTGTATATGTTATCAGCATGAAAACCTTGTTGATAAACTCCATCAGCTGGAGACAATGGGTGCGAATGTGATTTTTTCAGATATACCGGGGCTTGGGATAGGTGCGCTGGATAATGTTTATCTTCAGCTCAACGAAAGGGAGCCTGGCGAATTTGATCTGATGCCGTTCCTTTGTCTTATAGATCCTGAACGCATTCGTATGGTAATGCCGGAGCAGGCAGATCTGAATCTTCCGGATGAACTGAAATTCCTTCTCAACGCGCAGATGGCTGAGGCTGATCTCATCGTTCTCAATAAGATCGATACCATTTCAGCGGAAAAGAAGGACGAGATCATCGTCTTTGTCAAAGACAGATACCCGGATACGCCCATACTTGCCATGTCAGCGCTGACAGGCGAGGGAGTGGATGCTGTTGTGGATCACCTGCTGAACAATAAGGCCAACGCAGTTCATCGTGATATAGGCTACGGTTCTGAAGCATTCATGGCGGCAGAGAGCCTGCTTTGCTGGTATAATAGAAGAAGCTTCTTTGAACAGAAAGATGGAAAGAACCTGGACTTCAATCAGGTCATAACGGATCTGTTCGAAGAAATCAGAGCAGGACTGAAAAAAGCAGGCGGCAATGTTCCGCACCTGAAGATGTTCGCATCTGACGGGGCTGAGCAGAACGCAGATGTTTTCAAGGCGAGTCTGATAGGCATCGACTACGACATCGAATACAGCAGCAGACTGAAGTCTGAGTATACTGCGCTTTCGCTGATCATCAATGCCCGTGCAGCGGCCGACGCTGATGTGATGGCGGATATCGTGGAAGATGCAGTAGACAAAATCGCGGACAAATACGACCTGAAGGTAAGGACTTACTTCGTCGAGTCATTCGGCATGATGGACGAGGGAAGAGGCAACACGGGCAGAGCCTCGAAATACTGATCCGGGGCAGGGCCTGAAAGGCCAGGAGGAACATGTATGAAAAACGAATATCTGAGAGTGTTCAGAGCTCTTGCAGATCCTAAAAGACTGAGGATAATCGAACTTCTTATGGAAGGTGAAGAATGCGCATGCGTCCTTCTGGATGATCTTGGCATCGCACAGTCCACGCTTTCCCATCACATGAAGATCCTGTGCGATTCAGGCATAGTGACCGGCAGAAGAGAAGGCAAGTGGATGTATTACCGCATCGATGAAGACGGATGTGAGTATGCCAGCCAGCTGCTGGAAAAGATCAGAGATCACGATACAGACGGTCTGATAAAGATACTTATGCGCCTGAACAGACTGTTCAGGAAAGACCATGACCACAGCGGCGGCCGGCACTGCTGCTGCGGCGATTATTCAGAAGTGTGATAAGAATAAACAGACCGGAAAGGACAGCAGAGTGACTTTTCTGCGATCCTTTCCGGTTTTTTATTGCTGTTTTTATTTTCTTAAAGAGGCCTGTCTTCGACACCTGCTTTTTTAAGCAGTTTGTCAGAAAGGAGTATCGCAAGGGCTACGGCGGTTATGCCGCAGACAAGTTTCGCCACTATTACCGGCACGATCATGTCTTTATCTATACTGGCGGCAAATCCAAGATGATCGCCCAGGGCGAAAGCCGCGCAGGTGGCAAAGGCCGCGTTTATCAGTTTGCCTTTGCTGCTCATGTCGTGGAACATGGCGAATACAGGGATGTTGTTGGCCAGATTGGCTATCATGGCTGCGCATCCGATCTCATCCATACCCATTTTTCTGCCAAGGGC
>CAMCER010000154.1 GCA_945873875.1 uncultured Clostridia bacterium | reverse complement strand
CACACATAACGACTCCACCATAAAGACTAAGACCCTCGCTCACCAGCATTATGAAGGCGTCGAGATAAAAGGTCAGGGCACGGTAGGTCTGGTGTCCTACATACGTACTGACTCAGTAAGGATCTCGGATGAGGCAAGGGCTGCCGCGAAGGAATTCATTACAGAAAAGTTCGGTGCAGAATATTCTGCCAGCAACGTATATACCAACAGAAAGAACCAGTCACAGGATGCTCACGAGGCCATAAGGCCCAGTAACTCTGCGCTGGTCCCGGCTGAAATAAAAGATTCTCTGACCAATGATCAGTTCAAGCTGTATAATCTCATATGGTCGCGTTTTCTGGCCAGCCAGATGGCAGGCGCCAGATATAAAGCCATATCGGCAGAGATCGAAAACGGCAGATACATGTTCAGAGCCAGCGGATCACAGATCCTCTTCGACGGTTTCCTTAAGGTGTACTCGCCTGACAAGGACAAGGAAAAGGATAAGATCCTTCCGCCTCTTGAAAAGGGAGACAGACCGGAACTGACGGATCTGGTATCTGAGCAGAACTTCACTCAGCCGCCGGCATGGTTCACAGAAGCAAGCCTCGTAAAATACCTGGAGGAGCAGAACATAGGAAGGCCGAGTACCTACGCCCCTATAGTCGCTACACTCCTTGACAGGAAGTATATAAAGAAAGAAAAGAAGAGCCTGAAGCCGACGGAACTGGGACAGCTGGTCACAGAGATGATGGAGGAATACTTCAAAGAGATCGTCGATACAGGTTTCACTGCGGCTATGGAAGACAAGCTGGATAATGTAGAGATCAGCGGAGAAGACTGGAAAGACATCATCAGAGATTTTTACGGAGATTTCAGCAGGGAGCTGAAGACAGCCGACGAAAAGATAGAGAAAGTAGTCATACAGGATGAGCCTACCGATGAGATATGTGAAAAATGCGGCAAACCTATGGTCATCAAGAACGGCAGGTTCGGCAGGTTCATAGCCTGCAGCGGTTATCCGGAGTGCAAGAACACCAGACCTATCGTGGAAGGCACCGGTGTCAAGTGTCCTGAATGCGGAAAAGATATCGTGGCGAGAAGGAGCAAACGCGGGCGTCTGTTCTACGGGTGCAGCGGTTATCCGGACTGCAGGCAGGTCTACTGGAACAAGCCTGTAGATAAGAAGTGTCCGGAGTGCGGAAGTCTTCTGGTGGAAAAACCGACCAGGAATGCCAGCCTGGCATGCTCGAACAAGGACTGCGGATATAAAGAGTAAAAAACATATTGTGTTTTTTGTCAGAATATGGGTAAATAAAAAGTGTACTGCGGGTAATTTATCTACCGGCAGGATACATGCGATTT
This sequence comes from uncultured Clostridia bacterium, assembly GCA_945873875.1. The sequence goes on along the minus strand of CAMCER010000154.1, from coordinate 2,295 downwards.
GATAAGGATCTGTAATATAATAAATAAAAACGAACAGGAGGTCAGAATATGGGACAGTTCCATGCTACGACTATAGTGGCAGTGAGAAGAAGCGCTGATGACATCTGCATCGGCGGAGACGGACAGGTGACCATGGGCGAGACTGCCATAATGAAACATGGCGCGAAAAAAGTAAGAAAGATATATAAGAACACAGTGATCAGCGGGTTTGCGGGATCAGTTGCTGATGCTTTTTCACTTACAGAGAAGTTCGAGAGCAAACTTGAGGAGCACGGCGGCAACCTTAAAAGAGCAGCTGTAGCACTGGCTCAGATGTGGAGAACAGACAAGGTGATGAGGAACCTGGAGGCTCTCATGATAGCAGCCGACAAAGAAAGCATGCTCATCATTTCAGGAACAGGTGAGGTAATAGAACCTGACCAGGATTTTGTCGCCATAGGTTCAGGCGGAAACTACGCCTACGCTGCGGCAAACGCGCTGTTCAACCATACGGATATGAGCGCAGAGGAGATAGTAAGAGAATCTCTTAAGATCGCTTCATCCATCTGTGTTTACACCAATGATAATATTTCAGTCGAGAAACTGTAAGGAGGAGGCAATATGGCACAGAAACTGTATCAGATGACTCCTAAAGAGATAGTTCAGGAGTTGGATAAATATATAATTGGGCAGGACGAGGCAAAGAAATCAGTGGCCATCGCTCTGAGAAACCGTTACAGAAGAAGTCTTCTCTCCGATGAGATGAGGGAAGAGATAACCCCGAAGAACATCCTGATGATGGGACCTACAGGTGTAGGTAAAACAGAGATCGCAAGGCGTCTTGCAAAGCTTATGGATGCGCCTTTCGTTAAGGTGGAAGCTACGAAGTTCACTGAAGTGGGCTACGTGGGAAGAGATGTGGATTCCATGGTCCGCGACCTGGTGGAGGCATCCATGAGGATAACCAAGCAGATGCGTCTTCAGGAGAAGTACGATATCGCAGACAAGATCGCTGAAGAGAAGATACTGGAAGCAATAGACCCCAGCAGCAAGGGTTCTGGCACGGCAACTCCAAGCGGTCCCTTTGATTTCATACTCAACAGCGGCGGATACAAGAGCCAGAAAGAGCAGTTCGAGGAGCAGCAGGCAGAGAAGAAGCGCCTGGAGGGTGAAGCCCCGCCTGCTTCTGATGAGGCCCTTGCCCGTGAACAGATCAAGCAGCAGCTGAGAGACGGAAAACTTGAGGAGCAGTTCATCGAGATCGAAGTGACAGAAGCTCCCAAGACCAATAATCTGGACCTTGGAAACGAAGGCATGATCGCCATAGGCAATATCTTCGGCGACATGATGCCCAAGAAGAAAAAGAAGAGAAAAGTAAAGGTGAAGGATGCCAGAAAGATCCTCCGCGAGGAAGAGGCGCAGAATCTGATCGACATGGATCAGGTCGAGGAAGAGGCTCTTGAGAACGCTGAGCAGAACGGCATCATATTCATCGACGAGATAGATAAGATCGCTTCAGGATCAAGCTACAGATCTGGTGCAGACGTATCAAGAGAAGGCGTGCAGAGAGACATCCTTCCGATTGTAGAAGGAAGCGTCATCAACACCAAATACGGTCCGGTGAAGACAGACCATATCCTGTTCATCGGAGCCGGAGCTTTCCATACTGCAAAGCCTACAGACCTGATACCGGAACTGCAGGGCCGTTTCCCTATCAGGGTAGAACTGGAGAATCTGGACAAGGATACTTTCCTGAAGATCCTGACAGTACCGAAGAACGCGCTTTTGAAGCAGCACACAGCACTCCTTGAGACAGAAGGCGTGAAGATAACATTCACAGACGATGCCATCGACGAGATCGCCAGCATCGCCTTCCTGATGAATGAACAGACAGAGAACATCGGTGCCAGAAGACTCCATACTATCCTTGAAAAGCTTCTGGAAGACATATCCTTCAACCTTCCTGATGATGAGAAGGACAGCTTCACCATAGACAGGGAGTATGTAAAGGAGAAATTCATAGAGAAGATCCATCCGGAGGATCTGGACAGATTCATTCTCTAGCAGCGTGATATGATACTTTACAAGACTGTAAAAAAGCAGGCTGAAGCCGAACAGACCATAGAAAGGTCCAGATTCATAGCACACGTGTGCCCTGCAGAAAGCAGGGAGGAGGCAGAGGCCTTCATCAGCAGGATAAAGGCAGAATACAAGGATGCTACACATAACGTGCCTGCTATGGTCATAGGCGACAGATCACAGGTGCAGTGGGCCAGCGACGACGGGGAGCCTCAGGGGACCTCCGGAGCACCGATG
>CAMCER010000153.1 GCA_945873875.1 uncultured Clostridia bacterium | reverse complement strand
ACCTGCGCATGACGGAATCAGAATCCGTTGCCTTACCGCTTGGCGATACCCCAACGATTAGCTGGTTTTAGAAAAATGGGGTGGATAGTGGGATTCGAACCCACGCATAACGGAGCCACAACCCGCTGTCTTAACCACTTGACTATACCCACCACATGGTTTTCAAAAATTGGCGATCCGGATCGGGTTCGAACCGACGACCTCCAGCGTGACAGGCTGGCATTCTAACCAACTGAACTACCGGACCGCATATTTTTGACCGATCCTGTATCCCTGGTCTATCTTCTCTGCCACAGATCTGGATCTTATGGTGGGCGCTATAGGGCTCGAACCTATGACCCCCTGCTTGTAAGGCAGGTGCTCTCCCAGCTGAGCTAAGCGCCCACATGGTAGCGGCGAGTGGAGTCGAACCACCGACCTTCCGGGTATGAACCGGACGCTCTAGCCAACTAAGCTACACCGCCACACGGGCAGTGTTCTTCTTTACTGCCGCAGAAAACATATTACCATTTTGAATCACCTGTGTCAAGGATTTTTCCGCCTGCTTCCGCCATAAAGTGCATAAAAACCTGACAGAGATAATACAAGCGCGATCACTGCCGCCGCAACGGCTTTCCCGCTGCCGTCACCAGTGGCAGGGACCGATGCCAGAGCCTTTTCTTTTTTCCTGTCTTTCATGACTATCGTATAATCTTTTCCTACTGTAAAGGATACATCATCTGCCTTTTCATACCCTTCAGGTGCTTTCACCTCACATGCCTTATACGTCTTTCCGTCTTCAAGCATCTCTATCCTGAATCCTTCTTTCTTATCGGTGGTGAATCTCAAGACTTCCTTTCCGCTTTCAGGGTCTGTGATCTTGATGACCGCCCCTTCCAGAAGTTTTCCTGTATCTGCATCTTTTTTCAGGAACGTGATCCCCGTCACCTCATCGATCATAGTGACTTTTTCATCTGAACCGACTGTGAACTCGATGTCTGAAGCCTTCTGATATCCTATAGGCGCCAGATCCTCATGGAGTATGTATTTCTTTCCGTATTCCAGGTCCCTGATTATGTGGGGCTCATCGCTGCTGGTCCACTCCCTTACCGCCTCTCCTGTTTCAGGATCGATTATCTGCATGGACGCGCCCGGCAGTTCCTTACCTGTGACGGCGCTTTCTTTACTGAATTCAACAGGGCTTTCGATCCTGTTATGAAAGCTCAGTGTCACATCATCTTCATCTGCTGTGAAGGACTGCGGCTCCTGAGGCACATACACCTCTTCATCTGTTTTTTCAGTTACAGTATATTCTCCCGCAGGAAGCCCCTCATACAGCGCTTCTCCGTTCTCATCAGTAGTCAGGATCACCGGTTCTATCTCCTGTCCCCAGGATGTCTTTCCCTGCAGAGTGAACTCGACTCCGGCTACTTCGCCGTCATCTGATGTTTTTACTATCTTAAGATCTATGACTTTCTCCACGTTCTCCACTTCGATCTCTGCCTTGGGGTCTTTTTCTGTCAGTGTGAACTGCTGGCTGGCAGGAGCCCTGTATCTGGCTGCCTGCTGGCTGTTCATTATCTCACTGACCTGGTATGTCCCCTGCTCCAGATCTTCTGCTATGAGACCTCCCTTATCTGTAACGAATTTCTCATCAACTATGATGGCTGAGCCTGCGTGGTCAAAATCCGATGCTGTAATGTTCTCCTTTGTCCCTGCATCGTACTCCGTTTCCTTTGCGCCTGATTTTTTCAGGTGGCAGGTGACGGTCCTTTCATAAGTTACAGAGCCTGTTTCTCCGCCTGATCCTTCATCTCCAGATCCATTGCCAGTCTCATCTTCATGGCCCTCTTCACTGTTTTTTTCAGCTGCTGCAGGCGTGCTCTCATAGCTTAAACGGATCTCATAATCTCCCGTCTTTCCTTCCATGACAGCCTTGTTTATCTCATCGATATCTTCCTGCTCCACTTTTATATCCTCACCTGTTGCAGATACTGCAGAAGCCTTTTTCAGCGCCTTTACAGCAGTCAGATCCTCCGCTCCGTTACAGCCGTATACCCTGAATGTGAATCCGGAAAGGTCTGTAAGATCATTATTAGTGGTCTTCACTATCTTCACACCGCTTTTTATCTTTTCCGGTTCTTTAAAGTTTCTGAATGTCACCGAAGTGGTCTTATCTGACCTTACGGTAACAGTCTGAGGATTAGTCCCCTTTATCTTCCACCCTGCTTTTTTCTGGGCTGCCGTAAGGGTCTCAGTCAGCTTGTATTTTCCCGGAGCGATACTGGCAGTTATCACTCCGTCAGCATCTGTAGTGAACGTCTTTTCATAGCCGTTGCTGTTTCCGGAAGCCGCCTTTACAGTTATCCTGAATCCCTTCACCGTACCGTTCTCAGATTTTTTTATGAGCTTCAGTTTGCCTGCTTTTTCAGTCCTGAAACGAGTGTAGAAAACTGTATCGTCTGTGGCCCCCGTGGCAACTCCCTGTCTGGCTGCAGTATGACTCTTCGCCTGCCAGATCAGCAGGGGCTGCTCTGTACCCGGCCTGATATCATTCTTCCATGTAACCAGGGATGTACCGGCCTTTCCTGTTTCTGCTCTGTATGTATATCCGCTCCTCTTTATTTTCAGACCGCCCGATGAAACTGCCTTGTAATAGTTTGCTTTTCTAGTATCTTTCACTGAAACACTGTATTTTTTCGTCTTATAGTTATATTTCATCAGATACTCTTTAGCCGAGGCCTTTTTCTTCACTCCGAAGGACGGCCCGTTTATGTGGCTTCTTATCTGCTCCAGCATCTTCTTATATATCTTCGCTGCCGGCCTGCCTTTGATGGACTTGTATGCTCTGTCGCTTTTGAGCCCGCCTGAAGCAGATGTCCTCCAGCCCTCGTTGAAATCCCAGACCATCACTTCAGTAGCCGCCCTGAAGTCGTTGGAATTGGTCCCTTTCACCGGGGATGCCTTTCCTTTGTGGTATCCGTATAAAAGCACGTAGGGCAGCCACTTTTTCCCGTTGGCTGAAAGTTTTACTGAAGCGCCCTTCTTTCCTGCCTTATATGACCAGCCGAACCATGTCTCGTCGTAGAAGTTGACGCAGTAGCCTGTATATACCTTTCCGCCGGTCTTTATATCATTGGCCGCGAACTTCACCGATCCGGGCAGATATGTATAGTACCTGCCGTCGGAGCCTTTTCCTATGTCGTAGTTATATGCCGTACCTGATTTTCCGGCCGTAAGCTCTGCCGCAGAAGCATCTCTGTCAGCCAGTATCGCTCCTGCGATAAAAGCTGCCGCAAATATAAGCAGCAAAACAAAAGCCGCCTTCACACACCTTGTTTTTCCTGGATTCATAGTCTTTCCTCCTGCTGTGAATCAAATGCACCATTTTCCATATTTTGTTAATTAAGCATTATTATAAGGAGTTTCCAGAATTTGTCAATTACGCGAATGGCCGCCGGTTTTGTCCCTTAAGCCCAGTATTTTCAATGCATCTGGCAGAACGACCGCTTTTCTTTGTCTGAATTTCCGGCAGAAAAATTTGAATATCAGAAAAACAGAAGTCAGCGTAAGATAAGAAAAAGTGACGAGTGACGAATGGCGGATCGGGCTGAAGCCTTAAAAAAATGTTACCAATCGCTATATAGAGAAAAGGTAACATTTTAGTACCATAGAAGTGTAGTTGACAGAGATCAATCTCTGCA
>CAMCER010000152.1 GCA_945873875.1 uncultured Clostridia bacterium | reverse complement strand
AATGAAAAGTGACAGGGCAGTTTACCGGGTGAGCCAGATAAAGCTTCGCCCGGGAGAGGACAAAAGCAGAATACCGGAAAAGATCGCGAAAAAACTGGGTCTTGCTGAGCCGGATATTTTGGATTGGAAGATCGTAAAAGAGTCCGTAGATGCCCGTAAAAAGCCGGATATCCTGCTGGTGTATACTGTTGATTTCACATCAGGAAGAACTGATCTGCTGTCTCAGGGCAGAAAACGCAAGGATCTTTCTCCTGCTCCGGATGAGAAGTATGAGATCAGAACGTGTGAGAAAAAGCCTTCTGAAAGACCGGTAGTCGTAGGTGCCGGACCCTGCGGCATGTTCGCGGCATACGTTCTTGCCGTCGCAGGACTCTGTCCTATTCTCATCGAACAGGGCGCGCCTGTTGAAAGGCGGGTCAGGGATGTAGAAAGGTTCTGGAAGGAAGGTATCCTTGACACCAGATCCAATGTCCAGTTCGGTGAAGGCGGAGCCGGCACGTTCTCAGACGGCAAGCTGACCACCGGCGTGAAAGATATCAGGATAAGGAAGATACTTGAGGTCTTCTTCCAGGCAGGGGCTGATGAGAGTATCCTCTACAAGAACCGGCCTCATATAGGGACCGACGTGCTGAGAAAAGTCGTCGTCAATATACGGAGCATGATTGAAGAACTGGGCGGTGAGTATCTTTTCGATACTAAAGTGACAGATATCATAACAGAAAACGGAAAAGTCACAGGGCTCAAAACAGAGGAAAGGACCATCCCTGCAGAGAAGGTGATACTTGCGCCGGGACACAGCGCCAGAGACACCATAAGGATGCTCCACGAGAAAAAGATACCTATGGAGAAGAAGCCCTTCTCGATGGGCGTGCGCGTCCAGCATCCCCAGGAAGTGATAAACAAGGCCCAGTACGGCGATGAAAGCCTTGCCGCTATACTGGGGCCTGCGGACTATAAACTGAGCTGCAGAACAAGTGATGGAAGAGGTGTCTATACCTTCTGCATGTGCCCTGGCGGTGAAGTAGTGGTGGCATCTTCTCAGAAAGAAGGCGTCGTCACTAACGGCATGAGTTATTCAGACCGGGGAGGAGAGTATGCCAACAGCGCGCTCCTTGCAGATGTGAGAGTATCAGACATGGAAGATCACGTTCCTGTCGATGCAGCAGGCGAAGAAGATCCTGACGCAGGCGATGATGTGCTTGCCGGTGTGAAGATGCAGGAATATTATGAACATCTTGCATTCGTCAACGGAGGCAGCTCATATAATGCACCCGAGACTACCTGGAAAGAGTTCAGAGAAGGAAGCAGTAAAGCAGAGCCTGTGACAGGTTCGCTTCCGGATTTCGTGACAGGAGCCATACGGGAGGCGATGCCGAAACTGGGGAAAAAACTTAAAGGATTCGACGATCCGGATACCCTGATGATGGCTGTGGAAAGCCGCAGCTCATCTCCTGTCAGGATACTGCGTGACAGTGATACATATGAAAGCATAGAAGGCCTTTATCCGGCAGGTGAAGGGGCAGGATATGCAGGAGGCATCGTGTCCGCTGCAGCAGACGGCATGAGAGCCGCAGAGAAAGTCATAGAAAAGATAAAAGCTGGCAGTTGATGCCAGCTTTTTAAGATCCGTGTTATTCCTTTTCGTATATGGCATAGCCGTTGTCGTCATCACCCAGATAGATCTTCCCGTCTTTCAGCTTGCCTGTCTGTGTGGCGCCGCTTGATGTGACTTCCAGTTCTTCACCGTCCAGTTTCCATGTGCCGGTGGATTTGTTGTTCTCTGACATGATGATGCTTACTTCACCTTCTTCGGTGAATGTCATGGTCGATTCGATGTCAGCGCCGTACTCTTCAAGGGACTGGTCTGTTCCGTTGTACTGCCATCCTGTGAGAGTCCATGTTCCAACGATACCGGCGTCATCGTCGCCGCAGCCTGCAGCGAAAGCCATACTTGAGATGATCATTACTGCGATCATCACGATAGATACTCTTCTTTTCATATTTTCCTCCTGTTTATTATTCAGTCTTTAAGAAGACTGGTGCCTGTCATTTCCTCAGGGACGGGTATGTCCATAAGATCCAGCAGAGTCGGTGCCAGGTCCGCCAGGCGTCCGCCGTCCTTCAGCTGATGGGGTTTGCGCGCGATATTCACCAGCGGCACAGGATTCAGTGAATGTGCCGTTACAGGATTACCGTCTGCGTCTATCATATCATCTGCATTGCCGTGGTCGGCAGTGAGAAGTATGGTCCCGTCTTTCTCCAGTACTGCTGATGCGATGCGGGGCACGCATTTGTCCAGAGCCTCGATGGCTTTCTCAGCAGCGTCCATTATGCCTGTGTGACCTACCATGTCCGCGTTGGCGAAGTTTAAGATGATCACATCGTATTTATCGCTTTCTATCAGTTCTATTACTTTGTCCGTGACCAGATACGCGCTCATTTCAGGCTGCATGTCATAGGTCGGGACTTTAGGTGAGGGGATAAGCACTCTGTCCTCGTTCTCATTAGGCTCTTCGACGCCGCCGTTGAAAAAGAATGTCACGTGAGCATATTTTTCAGTCTCGGCGATACGAAGCTGCTTCAGCCCCAGCGATGACAGGTACTCTCCCAGAGTGTTCTTTATGCGCTCCGGCGGAAAGGCAACCAGCACGTTTGGCATGTCAGCATCGTACTGGGTCATGCAGACGTAGCAAAGGTCCTCTGTGATCTTCTGCCTTTCGAATCCGTCGAAGGAGCCTTTGTCCGAGACAAAAGCCCTTGTTATCTCTCTTGCTCTGTCGGGCCGGAAGTTGAACATTATGATGCTGTCTCCGTCGCTGACTGTTGCTGTGGGCGCGCCGCCGTCCATCACAACGGTCGGCATGACGAACTCGTCGTTCTCATCTCTGCTGTAGGCATTCTCTACAGCCTCAGCGCCGCCTGAGGCAGTCTCTCCGGTCCCCAGAGTAATGGCATCATAGGCCTTCTGTATCCTTTCCCAGCGGTTGTCTCTGTCCATGGCATAGTATCTGCCGGAGACAGTGGCTATCTTTCCAAGGCCCGTCTTTTTCATGTGCTCTTCAAGCTGCGCGATATATGTGCCGGCGCATCTTGGGGGCACATCGCGTCCGTCAAGGAAACAGTGGACGAAGAGCTTCTCGATGCCCTTTTCCTTTGCCATATCTATAAGCCCGAAAAGATGGGTGATGTGGCTGTGGACACCGCCGTCTGACACCAGTCCGAAAAGGTGCAGCGCGCTGCCGTTTTCAAGCACGTGGTCCATGGCTTTGTTGAGAAATCCGTTGGCCTTAAGGCGTCCGTCCTCGATGGCCCTGGATATATTAGTAAGTTCCTGGTATACTATCCGGCCTGCGCCTATGTTGAGATGACCTACTTCGGAATTGCCCATCTGCCCGTCAGGAAGTCCCACGTCTTCACCGCAGGCCATAAGCTGGGTGCGCGGGTATTTCGCGAATATCTCGTCAAGGGCAGGGGTATCAGCCTGAAAGATGGCATTTCCTTCAGTTTCAGGATTCAGCCCGAAGCCGTCAAGTATCATGAGCATGGTCGGTCTGTTTGGTATCTGCATTTTGTCCTCCGTGTATAGTAATTGATCAGGTCTCTGATATTATATCAACGAAAAGCCCTTTTGTGTGAATGAATTGTGCAGTTATATGTATCAGTGGCGCGCAGAAACGGAAAAGTGTAAACTACAGAAAAGAGGATTTTT
>CAMCER010000151.1 GCA_945873875.1 uncultured Clostridia bacterium | reverse complement strand
CAAGACTAAAGAAACGAACACTATAAGGCGGGATCGAAGACAGTCACCATCAAGGTCAAGGGCTATCAGGTGGTAAAGCTGACAGGTTCCATCGTGAAAGCTAACTCAAACGGCACATACACACTGAAAAAGGATGTGTTCGTGCTGCCCCTTGGCGTGAAGACATGTGATAACGCGAAATACACCTGCCGCATATACACTAACGGCAATCAGAATCAGGCCTGGATAGAGTCGGGGGATAAGATCACCGCTAAGGGATACGGTGCTTTCAAGATCGAAGTCAAGACAGAGAAAACCAGTCTTTGTCCTGCTGCATCTGTGATCATCCAGATAAACACGGCAGGGAAAATGAAGATAAAGAACACCTGGCGGTACAGGCAGGTGGATAAAACCAGCCTTGAACTGCTGAAGTATATAGGCGGTTCAGGCAATAAGACCGTCAGGGTGCCGGCGACCATAAAGCTGGATTCCGCAGGCACCAAGAAGGCCGTAAAACTCGGGACTTCCGCCATGGCCGGCAATACGCACGTCACAGTCACATTTGCTGACGCTAACATGAAGACTATCGGGAAGAATGCGCTCAAAGGATGCGCCAGCCTTAAAACACTGCGGCTGCCTGTCTCTCTGACCACCATAGAAGAAGGCGCTTTCAGCGGATGCAGCAAACTCGCAGCCCTTGAACTTCCCAGCAAAGTCAAGACCATCGGGAAAAACGCCTTCAACGGCTGCAAACTTATCAAGGGAGAGGTATACCTTCCGCTCAGCCTGACTACTCAGAAAGAAGGGGCTTTCAAAGGCTGCGCGGCGATATCACAACTCTTCGTCTATCATAATCTGACAAAGGTGGGAAAGAATGCTTTCTACGGGTGTTCTTCGCTGAAGGATGTTCGCTATTCCGCGGGAAAAGCCCAGTGGAAGAAGATAAGCAAGGCGGCAGGCAACGATCCGTTCAAGAAGGTAAAGATGTATAACATGGCGGCGCCTTCAAATGCATATCCGAAAGCTAATATCACGGACGCGAATTTATACAGCTCACATCCTAAGAACCTGATGAACAAGAGCTATAAATACACCATGGAGAACACTGAGGACTATCTGATGACCATCCTGTGCAGGGAAACCGATAAGAATCTGGCCTGGTCAGCAATAAAGACCAACATGATGGCCGGACCGGTAGAAAATATCAAGGTGATATTTGATAGTTGGTTCAATGACGGAAGATTCACCGAAGAAAAAACAGAGAAAGCTCTGGCAATGGAGCTCCTGAAAGAGACCGCTTCAGAGGGCTGGACTGCCGGAGATGCTGGTAAAAAGATAAAGGAGATATATGATAAGATCGATGATAATCCTGCCCTTGAGCAATTTAGAGATAACGGGGATGCCATATTCAAGGACAGCAAAACCAGGAGTGAGTTTGCTAAGGTACTTCATAAATGTGAACCGGGAAGCAAGACGATCAAGTACAGCAATATGCTGAAGAAAATAGGGCCGCGCTGGAACAGAGTGCAGAAAATATATAAAGGTGTAGGCAAAGGCATAGAGGCTTTGGACTTCGCGATAGATGTGACGATGCTTGATGTCTACTATAGAGAAAACCTGACGCAGATGATGCAGATCATACCGGTGTCTTCAACAGGCCTTTATAAGGGGCTCAGGCTGGCAAAGCAGGATATGGATTACCCAACGGCAATGTTCATGGGGGGCTGCTGCAGGATGAGGTCCTTGAACAGTTTGCCGACATATCTTTTAGTAAAACACTGGAGCATCTGGGCATTGAGGGAGGAGGATTAACGGTCACTGTTGCGAATACGCTGTTCAAAGTAATGGGAGCCTGCATAAATGTTCCCAAGATAGATACCTTCAATGATGCGTGGCTTTCCATGGGAAATACCATGGAGCTTTACAGCGGATATAATCGGATGAATGCTGCTATGGTGACTGACGGTAACGGAAAGTCACGCCAGAAAGATCACAAACTGATACTCACTATGTATTTCAAAACCCTTGAGAAGTCGGCTGATTACGTTAAAAAAGTCGTAAAAGACCCGGATAAAGCCGCGTATGTAAGCGAATTCATGAAGCGCTACAAGGGAGGCGGCTTCACTTACGGAGCTTATGTAAGATCGTGTAAAGAAAATTACGCAGAGGGTCATCAGTGATCCGGGAGGTGTAAAATGACAGGAATAAAGAAAAGAGTACAGGTCGTTTTCATCGCGGTGATAACAGCGATGGCATTCATTCCCCTTATTGGGGCTCAGCCGGCATACGCAGAAGGCGCACTGCCCTATGTGACTGTTGGGTATGTCAATGCGGACGATAGCTCATATGAGCATATCCAATTGGACAGCGAGACGCCATACTATATAAACGGCGCGCAGGAGGCTGCCGCTGAGGAGGCCGTCACAGATCCTGAAGGCGCTGTTTCATACAACGCATACTACGATGCTGAAAACGGCGTACTGACCCTCAACGATTATGAGGGCGCGTCTGTGGATGTAAGAGCCGCCAGCGGAGACCTGAAGATCGTGCTCAAAGGATATAATGAGATCACCGGCAAAAGCCAGTTCGGCATCAATGTCCCGGGTGATCTTGAGATAACCTCTGAAGAGGGCGGCATGCTTTCCATAGAAGTGGGGCCTTATGATGAAAACACCTACGGGATATGCGCAGACGGGAACGTGACCATCTCAGGTGACGCGGACATTTACGTAAAAGCAGGATCGACAGGAGTCGCCAACTCGGCTTTTTCCATCAGCGCAGGTGAGTATCCGGAGTACGGAGAACTGACTATCACAGATTCAGCTTCTGTAGGGGCAGAGGCAGTCAGCGAAGAAGATACAGCACACGGTTTCAATGCAAGGAAGATATCAATTGACACAGAGTATATGGTGTCTTACGCGGGAAAGGGCTACCAGTACGGCAGCTATGCTCTCAGCAACACTCAGGAACTGACAGTATCAGAAAACAGCCAGCTCTCTCTGGAGACCACTGGAAACGACACGGCATATATAGTCTATGATCAGTCTCTTCTGGAGCAGTTCCAGAACAGCGACACCAGGCATGTGGATCTGGGAACTGCTGAAGATGCAGAACATACCGGCGGAATGAAGGCCTTCTTCAGATACGAGCCTCACGGATTCGGCCCGCTGATCACTAAAGCGACACCGGATGCTGACGGTGAGATCAGAAACATTGCTGCTGCGCGCGACAGGGACGACCCGGAGACTATGCTTTATCAGATGAAGCATTTCCTTTCTATAACGGCAGGCGACTATGACAGCGATTCTAAAGACACTATCGTGGCATACGGGGCGTTCAGTGACGGGCCGAAGCTTACTGAGATCAGCGTCACCGGAGACGGAAGCTCAGCTCCTCCCATATCGGAGAATGCGGGCTCCAATGCCATGCTCCATAAAAAATATCTTGATAATTTCAGCACTTTCAGCTCGGATACATCTGCAGACGGAAAGAAGAGACTGGGATGCTCTCTTACCACAGGAGATGTGACCGGGGACAAAACCGATGACCTGACAGCGGTCTCATACACGCAGAACATCAGCGACGGTCTCGCCCAGTCTCTGGGAGATGAGATAGTCATGCCTTATCTTGCTGTCAGCAAAGGCGGTGAAGGCAAAACAGGAGAGACTTTGCTTTCCGGAGATCAGGGACTGAGCATCTATGCAGGAACAGAAACCAGAGATTCTGTGGAAATGCCGGACTCT
>CAMCER010000150.1 GCA_945873875.1 uncultured Clostridia bacterium | reverse complement strand
CTCAGCCTTGATTTTATCGCCCTTCGTGTGCGTTTCCTCTCTTGAGTAATCCAGGAGGATTTCCTTGAGAGTCATCCGTGCATGCGGCTGACAGCAGTTGGCTATCTGTCCGGATTTGAGCAGGCTCATGAATCTGTCGCCTGTTCTTCCTTCTCTGTAGCATGCTGTGCAGAAGCTTGGTACGTATCCCAGATCGATGAGCCAGTCTACTACTTCGCCCAGGCTTCTGGTGTCGTCCACGTCAAACTGTGCAGTCTCGTCGTGTCTTTCTTCTTCAACATATCCGCCTACGCTGGTACGGCTTCCGCCGCTGATCTGTGTGATACCGATCTCCAGGCATTCTTTTCTGGTCTGTGCGCTTTCACGTGTGGACATGATCATGCCTGTGTACGGAACAGCGATCCTCAGTACTGCGACGATCCTCTTGAATACGCCATCAGGAACACCGTTCTCAAGCTTGGACGGGTCGATGTCATCAGCCGGTCTTACTCTCGGAACGCTTATTGTGTGCGGTCCGCATCCGTAAGTCTTCTCAAGATGATGAGCGTGCATGAGCATGCCGACAAAATCATATTTATAGTTCTCAAGGCCGAAGAGCACTCCGCAGCCTACATCGTCGATGCCTGCCTGCATAGCTCTGTCCATAGCCTCTGTATGATATGCATAGTCGCTCTTAGGTCCTGCCGGATGGAGCTTTTCGTACTGTTCCTTGTTATATGTCTCCTGGAACAGGATGTATGTTCCGATGCCGGCGTCTTTCAGCTTCTTATAGTTCTCAACAGTAGTCGCAGCGATATTTACATTGACTCTTCTGATGGAACCGTTCTTATGCTTGATGCTGTATATGGTCTTGATACTCTCAAGTATATATTCAAGCGGGTTGTTGACAGGGTCTTCGCCTGCTTCCAGAGCAAGACGCTTGTGACCCATATCCTGAAGTGCTATTACTTCTTCTCTTATCTCTTCCTGAGTCAGTTTCTTTCTCGGGATAGTCTTGTTCTGTCCGTGATACGGGCAGTAAACGCATCTGTTGATGCAGTAGTTTGAAAGATAAAGAGGTGCGAACATGACTATTCTGTTTCCATAGAAATGTTCTTTTATCTCTTTGCCCAGATCGAATATCTTCTGGATTATCTCAGGATCTTCGCAGAGAAGAAGAGTGGCTGCTTCCTTGTATGAAAGTCCTTTATACTCTCTTCCCTTTGCAAGAAGCTCTTCCATGAGCTTAAGGTCTGTCTTATGCTCTTCTGCATATTCCAGAGTCTTTAAGATCTGTTCGTGGTTGATGAATTCTTCCGCCTTTGTTGACGTGCTGTTGTAAGTTGCCATTTTACTCTCCTTTTCCAGCAGCGGCTCTTTTAAGGGCTGCCGCTTATCCATATCTTTTCTGCATCAGGCCAGCCGCGCCCGGTGCTTTGATTTTTACAGGAGCTCCCTCTCTCCTGTGCTCTCTTTTCAGGCAGATCCGAATAAAAAAATCTGTGCGGCCGCGACCACACAGATATACTTATATCTCTGTCTGTCACCGCCTTCCCGCTTGGTAACGCTTAATGCGCCCCTTGCAGCTCAGTACGATTCGTTTTATCTGCTTTTTCTGCACCTCCAGGGATCTCTTCCTGTCGTGCAGGGGTATTATACCACTCTGGATCCGTTTTAATCAATACTTTTTATATTTTCAGCAAAATCCTTACTCTTTCGTGTATTATTTCCTCCAGTGCGCGGAGCCTCCATGTGGGCAGGTTGGATATGTCGCTTTCCCTGAATCTGAAATTGATAAGATGTCTCAGCTGCTCTTTCTGCCTGCTGCCCATGATACGTTTGCACAATTCCATGTATTGATTATCCTGTCCGTATGGATTCGTTCTGGTTTCAATATATTTATCGATGTCTTTGAAGTCACTTTTCATAGCATAACACAAAAGTGATAACCCATTGTCAAATACCGGAGCAGAAGCGACGAACTCTCCTGTATGATTATCCCGCAGGAGGCCGAAATTCCCGAAATGTCTGTCCTCATTGATCACGACCGCATCGAACACCAGCATGCTTACCAGCTCCTGATAGAATTCCTCTCCAAGTTCGCGGTAATAGTCCAGACATGCATCGATGCCTCCGCTGGTCACTATCCTGCCGATGGGTATGAATGATGTATCTATATCAGTGAAAAGCCTGCACTTGGATGCCAGGATCCCCTTCCAGTTTTCCAGTTCGTAATGCACCACGTTGATGCCCATACGCTCTGCCACCTGGCATGCGTAATATTCGCAGTATGGTTCATTCCCAGCATTGGCAAAGCCGTCAGTTCCACCCTTGTAAAGCCATATCCCTTTGCTCCCGGAAAATCGCCACGCTTTTCGGAGCATGCCGCCCGTCGTAAGTTCCGGGGATGTCCTGAAGTCTTTTGTATTGTAACTCCCACCGGTATAAGCGATGAGCGACAGGGCTTCTGAGAATCTGTTCTGATACAGATTATATTCCCAGAATGACCCGTTAAAACTTATCGGCGTCACCCAGTAACTGTCATTGAGAGAAAGGCCTTTACAAACATCTATTATCGCTTTCAAATCACCGAGATTCAGACCCAGTGATACGATAATCGCTCCCACCTTGTCACGATTCTGTGGTATGACCCGATTTCTCAGCCACCTGCGAACACCTTCTTCTGATACCTCCATCTCAACCGGAAGCATATGTCGGCGCTCTTCATTGATGTGTGTGATCTCACAATGAAGGTCAAGCTTCCTTATAAGACGAAACCTCATAAGTTCTTCATCATACAGTTTTAAACTGTATTCCGTATCATCCCCGTAATCTGTTCCCGGCTCTTCCAATACAAATGAGGCCTCTTTCCCCAGCGCCGCAGAAAGCGCGGCAACATAGTCGAGAGTGATGTTCTGCTGCCCCTTTTCGATCCTTGAGATCGTGGATTTCTTCGTGCCAACCCTGCCGGCTATCTCTTCTTGGGTCATCTGCTGCATGATTCTTTCAACATAGATCTCTTTAGCGACCCTGATCCGCAGGTCAGACGGTTTCTTTTTCTTCTCCATTCTGTTTATCTCCTCTCTCAGACACGTATCAAAGCCCCTTCTGCATCATCATATATGCTAACTCCTTCTTCTGCTACGTTATCACATATGTGAACAGCCGTCAAAGGTTTTTACTCGACAAATTTCGACACGCCACTATAAAAGCGGCAGACTCTCAAAGCCTGCCGCCGTTTTCATTTTTTCATCTCGATTCGTAATTACTGGATGTGCCTGCCGTGCCAGGTCCAGTAAGGTGTTTCTGAAATAGTCAGGCTGGTAAAACCGCCGTACTTCAGATCCATCCCCTTCTTCCCTTTGATCTTGAGAATGATCCTCTTAGAGCTGGATTCCTTTACCTTTACTATTTTATTTCTGTAGGTCTTGCTGAACGCTTTCTTTCCGCCTACTGACAGCTTCAGATAGAGCTTTTTATATTTGTACATATCGAAGATCCTGTTGTTCAGGGCATAACCTGTCACGGTGTAGGTCGAACCTTTAAGCGATATCTTCGTTACAACGAATGGGCATTCGCCATATGAAGCCGATGTATAACTGGTGGACCTGTTGAATGTGACCTGATTCTTCTTAGGCTTTGTTCTCGTGGATGTGCCTTTGCAGACCCTGGAGCCTGACTTATAAATGGGAACTACCCTGTACCTGGCTGTTCCTGCGCCCTTTTTGCTTACCACTATCTTTCTCGCGGATTTTT
>CAMCER010000149.1 GCA_945873875.1 uncultured Clostridia bacterium | reverse complement strand
GAAAATAAAACTGTCATGGACTAAAACAGATTCAGCTACACACTACGAACTGTATGTGAAGTTTCCAGGGAAGAAATCATTTAACAAAGTACTCAGAAAAAAGGCTGAAGTCAAGGCAGTGACTCACCGCGGCCTGGTAAAGGGGAAGAGTTATTCATATAAGATAAGAGCGATCTGCAAAGAGGGCAGAAAAATATGGCGCAGCTCCTTCTCCCTGGTAAGGACGGTGAAGGTGAAATAACTGGCTTAAAGCCGTTTTCTGATTGGAGTTTGTAACAGAGGGAGAACGTATATGAAATCAGTGAGAAATATTCTGCTGACACTGCTGATCGCTTCGCTGATCATTGTCATGACTCCGGCCGCCGCGGTCCGGGCAGATGAGCAGCCCGTTTGGGACCTGGATAAAAATTTCGAATGGGGATACGCCCTTGTTGAAGAAGGCGGTGTGTTCCATGCTGAGGTACGGGGGAGCGCCGTGCATTTTCCGGCAGGTGTGACGCCGTCGGGAAGGATAGAGCTTGACATACCTGAGGAAATAGACGGATATCAGGTCACCGGGGTGGCAACCAATGCATGCTATAACAGCGCTCCTTTTATATGTGAAGGTACGGAGATATATCTGACCATACCGGGGCACATCAAAAAGATCGGGAATAACGCCTTCAACAGTGTCCCGAACCTGAAATGCGTGACCATCGAAAGCGGGGTGCAGACCATCGGCCAGGGCGTTTTTGCGAACAGCGGTGTCGTCAGCGTGAGTCTGCCTCAGGGACTGAGAACGATAAGCGCAGATACTTTTAAATACTGCAGACAGCTTAAGGAGGTCAACATACCTGACACGGTAGAGAGTATTGGCAGCTATGCCTTTTACTTCTGTACGGATCTGAAGGATATATATATACCGGAAACAGTCACATTTATCGGCGAGAAAGCTTTTGGCTGCTGGAGTGGTCTTATCATACATGCTAAAGCCGGCTCATACGCGGCGAAGTTTGCGGAAAGAGAAGGAATACCTCTCGTAGAAGAAGGAAGTGTTGATCCGGAAGATATGGAGAAGACGATTACTGTGAACCAGGATATAGAAGGGAAAAACAGTTTGAACGCATTTGTCGGCGATGTGTGCTATGTACCGGTAAAAAGAAAAGCCGGATATCTTTACGAATCTGTAGACAATGACATCGCGACCGTTTCGAAAAGCGGAAGGATAATGTTAAAAGACGTTGGCCAGACCAGGATCAGGATAACTGCGCCTGCATGGACTTCAACTGTTGCTGAAGGCGATATCACAGTAGTCAGGCAATATAAAAAAGCCGTAAAGATGATTACCGTAATATCCGGGCTGGACAGACCGGCACTTCGCGTAAAAAGCCTGAAGGGCAGGAAAGCGACGATCAGCTGGAGCAAAGTAGAAGGTGCCACAGGATATAAGCTGTATATCAAATTCCCCGGCAGGAGCGGATTCAAATGCGTGCTCACCAAGCCGGGAAAAGTAAAAGGGGTCACTCACAGAGGACTTATCGCCGGGAAGAAATACAAATACAAAATCAGAGCATTCAAAAATAAGAACGGCAAAATCTGGTACAGCGATTTCTCGAAAGCAAAGACCGTGACCGTCAGGAAATGATCTGGCGCAGTGATCACCTGGAAGCAAAGACCGCAGTTGTCAGGAAAGAATATGGAGACCATATATAAGAAATACGAACCGGTATTCGGTTCGTGGCACATAAAAGAAAAAATCGGACAAGTCTCAGTAGGTCAGGTCTTTCTCATTGAGAGAGAAGGGCTTGATTTTACGTACCAGTCTGCCCTGAAAGTCATCACAGTACCGCCTGACGAAAGCGACATCAAAAGCGTAATGGCCACCGGGCTCACATATGTAGAGGCATCGGACTACTACAAGACTTTCATGGACACTCTCTCAAATGAGCTCAAGACCATGGCCAAGCTGAAAGGCCAGAGCAACGTGGTCAACTATGAGGACCATCAGATCATAAAGCACGAGGGGAAGATCGGATGGGACGTACTGATACGCCTTGAACTGCTGACGCCTCTTGTAGACAAAGTCAGTCGCGAAAAGCTTACGGAGGACGACGTCCTGAAACTAGGCATCCACATCTGCACGGCTCTCGAACTGTGCGGAAAGTACGGCATAATCCACAGAGACATCAAACCGGAAAACATCTTCATTTCAGAAAACGGGGACTTCAAACTCGGTGATTTTGGCATATCCAGAATGATCGAAGAGACCAGGGTAGGACTTTCCCGTAAGGGGACGTTCACCTACATGGCTCCGGAAGTGTTCAACGGCAAAGGGTATGATTTTACCGCTGACATTTACTCTCTTGGTCTTGTGATGTACAAATTCCTCAATGAAGGTCGTGATGCTTTCATGCCGGCTGCGCCCGCAGCCATAGTCTATGAGGACAATGACAAGGCGTTTTTCAAAAGGATGAGCGGGGCAGAACTTCCTGAGCCGGTGTCCGGATCCGATGAACTGAAGAGGATAGTCCTCAAAGCCTGCAGCCCCGATCCGGCAGACAGATACCAAAGCGCCGCCCAGATGAAAGCCGAACTTACGGATCTCGATTACGCCATGCGGCGGGGCGCTGAAAGACCTGAAGCCGGCCGGATCGGCGAAAGCACCGCAGCCAGTCCAAACAGTGAAAGCGCCGCAGCCAGTCCAAACAGTGAAAGCGCCGCAGCCAGTCCAAACAGTGAAAGCGCCGCAGCTGCCCGGGACGGAAAGACAGACAGTGCAGCCCGATCAGGGAAGAAACGCAGATGGCCGCTTATCGCTGCGGCAGTTGCAATTATAGCGGCACTGACGGCGTTTTTCGTATGGCCTGAAAGTGTGGAAAGCATAAGCGGGATAAACGATTCAGAAACGATACTTTACGGAGACAGACTCTCACCGGAATACCAGATACAGCCGGCAAGCCTGAGTGATGAGGCGATTTCCTTCACATCAGGCAATGAGAAAGTTTTCACCGTGGACAAGGACGGGACCATCAGGGCTCGCGGAGTCGGCGAAGGGACACTGTCGATCACCGTCAAAGATTATACGAAAAAAGTGCGCATAACAGTTGCGCCTAAAGTCAGGAAGATAACCGGCGTGAAAAAGCGCATCACTGTTTACGTCGGGAAAACATACAGGCTGAGACCTGAGCTTCTGCCGAAGAAATATTCAAAAGAGAAGGTCAGATACAGATCCCTGAAAAAAAGAATAGCGGTAGTGTCTCCTGAAGGGATCATAACAGCGAAAAAGGCAGGAACATGCAGGGTAAGGATAAGCGCCGGAGGGTGCACGAAAGTGATAAAAGTGGTCGTGAAGAATGAGCCGGACAGCTCATCCGTGCAGGACAGCTATGACACCTACGGCAGCTACACCGACCCGTATGGACCATATTCTAATAACAGCTCCGGCAGCTCGAATTCAGGGTCTTCAGGATCCTCAGGTAATTCCGGCAGCTCCGGAAATTCTGGAAACTCCAGGTCAAATGGCTCAGGCAGCTCTGGCTCCAACAGTTCGGGCAATTCCGGAAACAGCAATTCAGGCGGCTCCGGGAACAACAACTCAGGCGGCAACTCCGGCAACTCCGGCTCCGGTGAGGGCTTCTTCGATTCATCCGATGATGAATACTTCTGATGAATACTTCTATCTCCCGCAGTTTTCAGACCAGGCGTCCGCAAACCCGCAAAATCAGACCAGGCGCCTGTAACCCCGCGCCATTCCCCCACTTGCCCGCAACCCCGCAAAACCTGCTAACAAAAATCAAGTACTAATTTGAATTTGATAGAAGGTCTTTCTA
>CAMCER010000148.1 GCA_945873875.1 uncultured Clostridia bacterium | reverse complement strand
TTCCATATCGCTGACGCTTCTTGAGAAGTTCAGGTATTTGCACCCGTACATGATAGGCGGGCAGGCTGATCTTACATGGATCTCTTCTGCGCCGTTGTCCAGCAGGTACGCAACAGTTTCAGACAGCTGCGTTCCGCGGACTATGGAGTCGTCCACAAGGACGAAAATTTTAGTGTTGAATATCTGGAACACCGGTACAAGTTTCATCTTGGCGATCAGGTTCCTTGCCTTCTGGTTCTGGGGCATGAAGCTCCTCGGCCAGGTCGGTGTGTATTTTATCAGAGGTCTGGAGTAGTGGATCCCTGACTGGTTGGCATAGCCCAGTGCGTGTGCGACGCCGCTGTCAGGCACGCCGGCTACATAGTCAACGTCCATAGGGCCGTCACGGTCAGCCAGGATGGCGCCATTGCGGTTCCTCATCAGCTCCACGTTCATTCCTTCGTATACGGAAGTGGTGTAGCCGAAGTAGGACCAGAGGAAGGTGCATATCCTCATCTCTTCGCCCGGCGGCGAAACGATCTTTTCGCCTTCGTGGGTCAGCAGGGCGATCTCCGCGGGGCCCAGTTCCCGCTCGTAAGTGTATCCGATATTTATGAATGCGAAGGATTCGGATGCCGCGCAGTATCCGTCCTTGTTCTTTCCTATTATGAGAGGGGTCCGGCCGTATTTGTCTCTTGCGGCATAAAGGCCGTTTTCGGTCAGGATCAGCATGGTCATGGATCCGTCGATCTTATCCTGGGCAGTTTTTATGCCGTCCACGATGTCCTTTCCTGTGGAGACAAGAGCCGCCACCAGTTCAGTGTTATTCAGGCCGCCGCGGTTCATGGACATGAACTGACCCGGGTATTTTTCCAGAAGGTCTTTTACGATTTCTTCTTTGTTGTTTATACGGCCTACGGTGGTTATGGCGTATTCGCCCTGATTGCTGAGCACAGTCAGGGGCTGGGGGTCGCCGTCGCTTATGGAGCCTATTCCCCAGTGGCCTTTCATGTCGTTTAATTCATCTTCGAATTTGCTCCTGAAAGGACTGTTTTCGATATTGTGTATGGCACGGTTGAAGCCGTCCTCCTGAAGGATGCACATGCCTCCGCGTTTCGTGCCCAGATGTGAGTGATAATCTGTGCCGAAGAAAATATCCATGACACAGTCGTGTTTTGATGTAACGCCAAATACGCCGCCCATTATTTAAATTCCTCCTGTTTTCTTCTTACTTTGCGCCAAGTGTGCCGGCTGCGATCATGCTGATCACTGCCGGAAGGATCTTGTGCTCTGTCTCAAGTACCCGTTTCTGAAGCACTTCCGGTGTGTCGCCTTCCATAACAGGCACCTTTTCCTGGAGTATGATCTCTCCTGTATCGACGCCTTCGTCTACATAGTGCACCGTGGCGCCGGTCTCTTTTTCGCCTGCAGCAAGGACTGCTTCGTGGACTTTCAGCCCGTACATGCCTTTGCCGCAGAACTTCGGTATCAGTGAAGGGTGGATATTTATTATCCTGCCGCTGTATTCCTGTATCACCCTCGGATCGAGGATGCTCATGTATCCGGCCAGAACGATAAGGTCTGTCCCGGCATCTTTCAGCGCTTTCAGGATATCGTCGGTCATTGCGTCCGGATCCGGATAATCCTTTCGCGCGATGACGGTGGTCCTGATGCCTTTGCCGGCAGCCCGCTCAAGGGCGTAGGCTTTATCATTGCTGGCGATAAGCAGCTTCACGCAGGCGTTTTCTATCTTGCCTGAGTCTAAAGCATCCAGTATGGCCTGGAAATTAGTCCCGCCTCCAGAGGCCATAACAGAAATATTTAACATACCTCTACTCCTTCTCCTTTCACCGCTTCACCGATGATCCAGGCTTTTTCGCCTGCGGCCCTGATGGTTTCGACCACGTCTCCGGCGATGTCTTTGTCAACGAACATCATCATGCCGACGCCCATGTTGAAGGTGTTGAGCATGACTTCTCTGTCAAGTCCGCCGCACTTTTTGATATACGGCAGGATCGGGGGCACTTCCCATGTGCCGGTGTTTATCTTCGCGCAGATGCCCTCTGGCAGTACCCGCGGAATGTTCTCGTAGAATCCGCCGCCTGTGATGTGCACTGTGCCGTTGACTTTAAATTTGCTGTAAACAGCGTCGCACACGTCAGCGTATATCTTAGTAGGTCTCAGCATAGCTTCGCCTACCGTCTCGCCCAGTTCCTCAACAAAATCATCCGGCTTATGGCCTGCGATGTCGAATATGACTTTGCGCACGAGGGAAAAACCGTTGCTGTGGATCCCGGATGAGCCGATGCCCACGATGGCGTCGCCCTCTTTGATATCAGCGCCGGTGATGATTTTTTCTTTGTCGACTATGCCGACTGAAAAGCCGGCCATATCGTATTCGCCGTCAGCGTAAAAGCCCGGCATCTCCGCTGTCTCGCCGCCGATGAGAGCGCTTTTGCCCTGTCTGCAGCCTTCTGAAATGCCTTTGACTATTTCAGCGATCTTTTCCGCTGTGACTTTTCCTGTGGCGATGTAGTCAAGGAAAAACAGCGGTTTCGCGCCCTGGCACAGGATGTCGTTGACGCACATGGCAACGCAGTCGATGCCTACGGTATCGTGCTTGTCCATCATGAAGGCCAGTTTCAGTTTCGTGCCCACTCCGTCGGTGCCGGAGATGAGGACAGGCTGTTTCATGCCCGCCACATCCAGATTGTACATGCCGCCGAAGCTGCCGAGCCCGGTGAGCACGTTCTCGTCAAAAGTCTTTTTTACATGCTCTTTCATCAGGCTAACGGCGCGCTCGCCTTCTTTGGTGTCGACGCCGGCGTCTTTATATGTCAGTCCTTTGTTTTCGCTCATTTCTTAACCCTCTCGAATACTGCCTGGTAAGTTTCTTCAACGTTGCCCAGGTCTCTTCTGAATCTGTCTTTATCCATTTTTTCGTTAGTGTGGACGTCCCAGAGCCTGCATGTGTCCGGGCTGATCTCGTCTGCCAGGATGACCTCTCCGTCAAAGAGTCCGAATTCGATCTTGAAGTCGATGAGCTTCAGGTCTCTTTCCAGGAAGAACTCTTTAAGAGTATCGTTGACGATCATGGCATATTTCCTGACTGTCTCGATCTGCTCCTTCGTTGCCAGTTTCAGCGCCAGAGCGTGACTCTCGCACATGAGGGGATCGCCCAGGTCGTCGTTCTTGTATGAGAACTCGAAGGTCGGCTCGTCGAATACGATGCCTTCTTCAACGCCGTATCTCTTGGCGAAGCTTCCTGCGGAAACGTTTCTCACGATGACTTCCAGAGGAAGGATCTTAACGGCCTTTACCACAGTTTCTCTCTCGCTTATCTGTTCAACAAAGTGCGTAGGCACGCCTTTCTGCTCCAGGAGCTGGAAGATGATGTTGGACATGGTGTTGTTGACTACGCCTTTGCCTGCGATCTGGCCCTTCTTTTCTCCGTTGAATGCTGTAGCATCGTCCTTGTAATCTACGATGACGTACTTAGGGTCGTCTGTTTTGAAGACTTTCTTGGCTTTGCCTTCATACATCTGTTCTCTTTTTTCCATAATGCTTTTCCTTTCTTTTATTTCACTCCCGTTCCAAATACATTTCTCATTCTTCGGTCCGCCTCGCGCCCGCCACAGCGCATTTTCAGGTGCTGCGATTCGCCTCGCGCCCGCCACAGCACATTCTCAGCTGCTGCGATTCGTCTCGCGCCCACCACAGCGCATTTTCAGTTGCTGCGATTCGTCTCGCGCCCGCCGCAGCCCACATCTTTTAACCACAATTTCATATACTTGAGTTCTCAAACTAAGTGCAACACGACTCCGTAAAAGACTTCA
>CAMCER010000147.1 GCA_945873875.1 uncultured Clostridia bacterium | reverse complement strand
AACAACTACACCCGCTTCATCTGTATATCAAAGAATCTGGAGATCTACCCGGGAGCCTCCAAGATCAGTCTCATGCTGACTCTTCCCCACAGGCCCATGGCCCTTTACAACATGCTGGCCAGATTCTCTTCTCTGGGCCTCAACCTGACCAAGCTGGAATCAAGGAACATCCCCGGAAGCGATTTTGAATTCATGTTCTATTTTGATATAGAAGCTTCAGTCCTGAAAGAGGAAGTCCTGGATCTTCTCTGCGAGCTGGATCTGAGCCCCGAGACCTTTGTCTTCCTGGGCAACTACACGGAAGTCTAGGAGGCATGCAATGGCAGGATACGGACTTATCGGCGAAAAACTGGGACACAGCTACAGCGCCATCATCCACGGCATGCTGGGTGCATACGACTACCAGCTGATCCCTCTGGAAAAAAGCGAACTGGATGCTTTTATGAAAAAGCGGGATTTCAAAGGGCTGAATGTGACCATACCATATAAGAAGACCGTCATGGGATACTGTGACAGGGTCTCTCCTCTTGCAGAAAAACTGGGCGCAGTCAACACTCTGTATTTTGATGAAGACGGAGCCCTCTGCGGGACAAACACGGACTACCCCGGCTTTCTGAAAGTGGCATCATCTGCCGGGATCAGTTTTCAGGGAAAGAAAGTCCTGGTCCTGGGTGACGGCGGGGCTGGCGGCATGGTTCGCCACGCAGTGAAAGACAGCGGCGCCGCTTCTGTCATCGTCGCATCCAGAAAGCCTGAGACATCTCCTGCAAAAGACGGCTTTGAAGTCGTATCATATGAAGACCTCCCATCACAGACTGATGCGCAGGTCATAGTCAACTCAACACCGGTAGGGATGTATCCCGACACGGGAAAGAGTCTTATCACACTTTCTGATTTCCCTGACTGTGAAGGCGTCTTTGATGTGATATACAACCCTTATTACACGGAGCTTCTGCTTCAGGCAAAAAAGGCGGGAATACCTCATGCCAACGGCCTTTCCATGCTGGTCTCACAGGCCACTGAAGCCGCTGCGTATTTCACAGGCACTCCCGGCTGGGATGAGAAAGATCAGGATATACTTGCGGCGCTGAGAAAAGAAAGCGAGAACATCGTCCTCATCGGCATGCCCGGATCAGGCAAGACCACTATAGGTAAAAAGCTGGCTCAGATGACGGGCAAGACCTTCGTCGACATGGATGAAGAAATAGAAAAGAACGCTGATATGAGCATTCCTGATATCTTCGAAAAATACGGAGAGCCTCATTTCAGAGACCTGGAATCCCGGGCGGCAGAAAGCCTCGGAAAAGAAAGCTCTCTGATCATCGCCACCGGCGGCGGCGTCATTCTCCGGGAAAATAACATGGACGCTCTGACCCAGAACGGCCGGATAGTCCTTCTGAAAAAGGACATCGATAAACTGGCCACCGACGGACGCCCTCTTTCAACGGATATGTACGCTCTTAAAAAAATGCAGGAGACCCGTGGTCCCCTGTATGAAAAATACGGTGAGTTTTCTCTTGATGTGACTCCTCGCGGTCCTGATGAGAACGCGAAGATTATCGCAGATCTTCTCTAAGTCCTCTTCAGTCTGCTGATCCGATCGCGGCTCTCAGCTCTGAGACAGATATCTGCCCCGGAGCAGAAGCCTGTTCATCGGACAAAGCTCCGAAAGTGAGAATTGAGCCCAGGACTTTATCAGTGCGGGTCCTTTCGCCCAGACTTCCCATGGATATGAGTATATACGGCCTTTCAGCAAGGCCGTTTTTTATTATGTCCGCGATGTAATATATCCGGTCCACATCTTCTTCCTTCTCCGGCATGAAGGCCATCTTCATCACGTCCGCTCCTGCAGAATCCATCTTTCTTACAGTCTCCTCTATCTCATCGGCTGAGGGTGTCTTCTGAAAATCGTGACAGGACAGGACGGATACTATACCACTTTCAGCAAGGCAGGGCAGGACTTTTTCCAGGATACCGCCGCTGCTAAGCTCAATGTCTGCCGCATCTGCCGCCGGCTTTCCATCAGCTGTCTTTACCTCTGCTGCCGCTTCAATGATCCCGGCATAAATATCTGGTAAACAGTCAGCCTCTCCGCCTTCTTTTTTCGTGCGCACTGTGAACAGAAGCCCCTTTTCTCCCAGATGCTTTCTGATCTTCAGAAGCATCTCACTGAGCTTTTCTTTGTCTTCTTCAGTTCCGGAGAAAAGAGCCTTTCCTTCCGGGCTGAACAGGCCGCAGTAAAGGTCCGCTCTCCATTCAGCCATGTCGGCTTCTGATAAAGAAGCCCCTTCTGCCTGAGCCAGTATCTCTTCTTCACTCCTGCCGGTAAGAGACACACATACGAGAGGCGTATCTCCGCCTGATAACAGTCTTTTCTGTATTTCAGATCTCATGTTTCTTTCCTTTGTTTTTATTTCCTATCAACAGTATAGCAGAATGCCGCGCTGAAAAGCACTTTTTCAGCAGGCAGAGCTTTTATGCTGCAAAAAAGCAGAGACCCGGCCTTCCGGCCGGGCATCTGCCTGTGTGTTTGGATTTATTGAAAAGAAAAAATTGTTGTTGGTTACTGGTTTTTTTAAGGGAGGTTATTTGGTGATTTATGGTTTTTTTCTCTTTTCTGGCTCTATATTAACCTCTGAACCTTAAATAAATCTTAAAGCTTTTAAGTTTTTTATTTTTCCGACAGATATTTTTCGAACTGGAACCTCTTCCCTTCGTGAATCTCCCCGATACGCCTCTATCTGTCAGTTTTAAGATTTTTTTAAGGCGCAGGGCTTATTCTTTCTTCAGATGAACATGTATCACGTTTTTTGCCATGTGATATAATCAGAATGAAGTAATACTGAAAGGAATCTATCAATGCATATACTGGTAGTAGAAGATGAGGTCCGCCTGGCAGACGCCCTGGGCCAGATCCTGGAAGAAGAAAAATATCAGACAGACGTGGTCTACGACGGCCGGGACGGGCTGGACTATGCCCTGAGCGGGATATACGATCTTATCATCCTGGACGTCATGCTGCCGAAGATGAACGGCTTTGATGTGGCTGCGAATCTGAGGAAGGACAAAGTAAACACCCCTATCCTTATGCTGACAGCTAAAGACGCGGTCCCAGACAAGGTCACCGGACTGGATTCGGGAGCTGATGACTACATGACCAAACCCTTTGAGACAGCCGAGCTGCTGGCCAGAGTCAGGGCCCTTACAAGGCGCCAGGGCGAGGTCGTCATCAACGAGCTTACCTTCGAGGACCTGCGGCTGGACCTTTCCACCTGCGACCTTTCCTGCGGCGATAAGAGCACACACCTCAACTTCAAGGAATTTGAGATCCTCAAGCTGCTGATGACGAACCCGAAAACCGCCATCACCAAGGAGGACATTATAATAAAAGTGTGGGGATATGATTCGGACGCTACTGACAACAACGTCGAAGCATATATCTCCTTTCTCAGGAGAAAGATCAGATTCGTCGGATCTTCTGTCAGCATAAACGCCCTGAGAAAAGTCGGATACCGTCTGGAGCCTGCCGATGCTTAAGAAACTGAGAAGAAAAATAATACTCATAAACATGATCCTGGTCGGGATAGTACTTCTCGGCCTTCTTTCAGTGGTCTGCATCAACACCTATCACCAGCAGTACAGCCGGGTAGACAACTCTTTGCGTGACGCACTGAATAAACCTGCCTTCGACGGCGATTCTTTTTTCGGGAATGACGATTCTGATGATCCCATCGGAGACGAACTGGAAAAACTTCCGGATGAGATCATGGAAAACGAGGGCAAAAGATTCGTCACCACTTCTCTGGTGACCATTTATC
>CAMCER010000146.1 GCA_945873875.1 uncultured Clostridia bacterium | reverse complement strand
AAGATGGTCCTGATACTGCACCTGTAACTCACCGAATAGTCGGGATAAAAAAGGATGAAAAACAGTTCATCACCAGAGGCGATGCAAATGAAAAAGAAGATATCAGACCTGTCGCTTTCAAAGATGTGCAGGGCAGAGTAGTTGCAGTAATCCCGCGTGCGGGAAGGGCAGCAGCTCTGATGGATACGTGGACAGGAAAATGCGCAGTCATCCTGATCACAGCAGCTGGACTGTTGCTGATATATGCAGGTAAACGGATCAGAAGAGAAAACGGATGATATAAAAATTTTTTTAAGTCAAAAATGTTGAAATTTCAATGCGCAGACGCGTTTTGTTAGCACTCTATGCAAATGAGTGCCAAAAAAGTGTTTACTTTTTGAATACCAGGTCTTACAATAATATTGCAGGGAAATAAACCTGCGATATTTTATTATCTGTCCCTTTAGTAAATCGAGGGATACTTACAAAAGGGGCAAATGGAGGCGATATAATGAATATTGAAAAGTACACACAGAATGCACAGTCTGCAGTAATGGACTGTCAGGACATTTGTATAGAGGAAGGTCATCAGCAGATAGACGGCGAGCATCTGCATCTTGCGCTTATGCGGCAGAAAGACGGGCTTATCCCCAAACTGCTGAAATTCATGGGTAAAGATACTGATGCGATCATCAGCAGACTGAAGGACGCCCTTGATAAGCTCCCTAAAGTTGCAGGAGGAGACCAGATCTATACTACCAGAAGGTTCCAGCAGCTTCTGCTGGATGCGGAAAAGAAAGCTCAGGAATTCGGTGACGAGTATGTAAGCGTGGAGCATATGTACCTGGCTCTTTTAGATGAGCGTGCTACAGCCAGCGCATCCATCTTCAGGGATATGCAGATCACTAAAGACGGCTTTCTTCAGGCTCTCAGCAGCGTAAGAGGCAATCAGAAGGTGACCAGCCAGAATCCTGAAGAGAACTATGATGCTCTCAATAAATACGGAAGAGATCTGGTTGAAATGGCCAGAGACGGAAAGCTCGACCCCGTCATCGGCCGTGACAGCGAGATAAGACATACTATACAGATCCTTTCCAGAAGGACCAAGAACAACCCTGTCCTCATCGGTGAACCGGGAGTCGGCAAGACAGCAGTAGTTGAAGGTCTGGCACAGCGTATCCTCAACGGAGACGTTCCTGAAGGACTGAAAGACAAGACTATATTCGCCCTTGATATGGGAGCACTCATCGCAGGCGCTAAATTCAGAGGCGAATTCGAAGAGAGACTGAAAGCTGTCTTAAACGAGATCGAAAAAGCCGAAGGCAGGATAATACTGTTCATTGACGAGCTTCATAATATAGTCGGAGCAGGAAAGACAGAAGGCTCTATGGATGCAGGAAACCTGCTGAAGCCTAAACTTGCCAGAGGAGAGCTCCACTGTATAGGCGCTACTACTCTTGATGAGTACAGAAAGTATGTTGAAAAGGATGCCGCTCTGGAAAGAAGATTCCAGAAAGTGCTTGTTGATCAGCCTACTGTTGAAGACACTGTATCCATCCTGAGAGGCTTAAAAGAGCGATTTGAGATACATCACGGCGTAAGGATAACAGATAATGCCCTTATCGCCTGTGCGACACTCTCAGACCGTTATATAAGCGACAGGTTCCTTCCAGACAAAGCCATAGACCTTATGGACGAAGCTGCGGCCAGGATAAGGACTGAGATAGACAGCATGCCTGAGGAACTGGATGAGATATCAAGAAAGATCATGCAGCTTGAGATCGAGAGACAGGCTCTCAGCAAGGAAGACGATAAAGCTTCTGCTAAGCGGATGGAGAACATCGATAAGGAACTGTCCCAGCTCAAAGAGCAAAACGACAAGATGAGAGCACAGTGGGAGCAGGAAAAGAAGACCATCGCCGAGTCAAAGGGAACCAAGAAGCAGATCGAAGATGTAAAACATCAGATAGAAGATGCTGAAAGGAACTACGACCTGGAAAAACTGGCCGAACTGAAATACGGAACACTTCCGCAGCTGCAGAAAAAACTGCAAGCCGCGCAGGAAGAGGCGAAGACTGTAAAAGAGGAAAGACTTCTGAAAGAGGAAGTAACAGAAGAAGAGATCGCGGAAGTCGTATCCGGCTGGACCGGTATACCAGTATCAAAGCTGGTCGAGACAGAGCGTGATAAGCTGCTGAGACTTCCTGAGATCCTGCATAAGAGGGTCGTTGGACAGGACGAAGGCGTAAGAGCCGTATCAGAAGCAGTGCTGAGAGCAAGAGCAGGTCTTAAAGACGAGAAGAGGCCTATCGGTTCATTTATATTCCTTGGACCTACAGGTGTAGGTAAGACTGAACTTGCTAAAGCGCTTTCTGAAGCACTGTTCGACTCGGATAAGAACATGATAAGGATCGACATGTCAGAGTACATGGAAAAGCATTCAGTATCAAGACTCATCGGTGCTCCTCCGGGATATGTGGGATATGATGAAGGCGGACAGCTCACAGAAGCAGTGCGGAGAAAACCGTACAGCGTGATTTTGTTCGATGAGATAGAAAAAGCTCATCCTGACGTTTTCAACATACTTCTCCAGCTTCTGGACGACGGACGTCTTACAGACAACCAGGGAAGGACCGTTGATTTCAAGAACACCATAGTCATAATGACATCGAATATAGGAAGTGCTTATCTGACAGAGAACATAAGAGAAGACGGTACTGTCAGCAGTTCAGTGAAGAAGGATGTGGAAGAGGAAATGAAACGTCACTTCAGACCTGAATTCATAAACCGTATCGACGATATAATCGTATTCTCACCGCTGACAGAAGAAGACATATTCAGGATCGTCGACATGTCCATGAAGGAGATCGAGGCGCGTCTTGAAGACAGGAACATAAAACTGATCCTCACAGAAGACAGCAAGAGGCTCATCGCAAAAGAGGCTTATTCGCCGCAGTACGGCGCAAGACCTGTCAAGAGATATCTGCAGAAGAATATCGAGACAGCCATAGCATCCAGGATAATAAGCGGAGAGATCACAGACGGTCAGACAGTCACCATCGATGCCAAAGGCGATAAACAGGAATTCATTTCTGAGTAAACGAGAAGAGACACCATGCCGCAGGGGATAAAAACTCATATCTCCTGCGGTTTTTCATTTACAGCAGATGTTGTGTATGATATCCTGCACTAAAGGCAGATATCGTTGGGTCAGCGTCTCTGCCAACTTGAAATGACGACAAAAAAAGACTATACTGTACAGAGAATGTTTCAAAAGAAATCGGAGAATAAATGGCTAAATTATTTGTTGAAAAAAGCGGTCCCCTCAAAGGGGAAGTAACTATAAGCGGATCAAAAAACGCTGTTCTTCCGGTCATGGCAGCTACTATGCTGACGGATCAGAAATGCCTCATAAAAGATACTCCTGCTTTAAGAGATGTAGAGATAATGTCTGAGATAATCAGGAGCATGGGGGCTGAAGTCAATGAAAAGCTTGACGAGAACATCGTTGAGATCGAGACTAAGAATATAACCACCAGCGAAGCTCCCGCAGATCTTGTAAGAAAGATGAGAGCTTCCATCCTTATAATCTCGCCTCTGCTTGTGCGCACAGGCAAAGCAGTCATTCCTCTTCCGGGAGGATGCGCCATAGGAAAGAGGCCTATCGAGCTTCATCTGAAAGGGCTGAAAGCGCTTGGAGCAGATATAATATCAGGTGAAGACGAAAGAGATAAGAAAGTCGAAGCCCGTGCTGATAAACTCATCGGGACTGACATATATCTGGACTATCCAAGTGTAGGGGCCACTGAAGTGATCATCACAGCTGCGGTCCGCGCTGAAGG
>CAMCER010000145.1 GCA_945873875.1 uncultured Clostridia bacterium | reverse complement strand
CTATCAGAGTAGAGCCACCACTCAACATTTCAGAAGAGAACATCAAGAAGGGTCTGGATATCCTCGACGAGTGCATGGGAATCGTTTACAACAAGCACTGGGGAAAATAGTTTCCTGACTTTCGCTGATAGAAGAATATCAACGACAAAACGATCTTAACGATCAGAGATTTTTCCAGCGAGCTCTCGAAGCTCGCTGGAAAGTTTTAGAAACGAAATATCGTATTGATTTGTTATTTCGGCAAAACTTTTTCAAGCGGACTGACTGCGCACACCGGAATAAGAGCTCAAACAGCGCGGTCGAAGCTGCTGCTCTTTATTAAGCGAAAAGGACAGTCTTGAAGATCATAGTGAATTGTCCACCTGAAAAAGAGACCCAGGCAGGTGACAGAGAAGTTCAGATCCATCGGATCTGTCACAGGCCAAGGCAAATCAACCTTGATATATATAACTGATCCTTCGCGTCTGCCGAGCGCCCGGCCAAAATAAAAACCGCCTTTAGCGGGGCAGTTTTCATCGCATGCACCGGGCGCCCCGGAAGAGCAGCTCCAGGCTGACCAGCTGCGAAAGAGCCGCTTCGGAAGAGCAGCTCCAGACCTACCTGAAACCATCCAGAAAGGGATGGCTTTTTTTGTTGGGAGAGCAGTATCTGCAGCAGCCGGATCGCCGATCTGCTCCTGTCTTTGCTTTGGAAAGTATGTAGCAGCAGGCAGGCAGACTGAAATTGCACGCCTTTTGGTCATTATTTGGATTAGGCGTGCAATTTGTCCCTTCCTGTGTGTCGAATTTTGTCGAATTTTGTCGAATCCCCGTGAAAAGGCCTGAAGTGGGAAAAAAGGACAAAAATAGGCGTTAAAAAAGCACGCCTAATTTTTATTATTTCAATTAGGCGTGCAAGAAGTTCGTTTGTCGCCTGCGAATGGGGACTGGCAGGCGTGCAAGAAGTTCGCTGGGCGCTTACATGTGTATTGCGCTTTTTTCATCGGCTGATCCGGTCTCGGCGATGGTCAGTGCGTCGTCCAGGATGTCTGCCATAAGCGCGATGTGGGTGTCGCCAACGATAAGGGGCGGTACGAAACGGATCACGTTCCCGCCGGCGCTTACCAGAAGCAGTCCGCGTTCAAGGCAGGTGTTTATGATCTCTTTCGGATCGCATGTAAGCTGGATGCCGCGCATGAGTCCTATGCCGCGTGCGTCTTTTATAGTATCCGGGTGCTTAGCCTTCAGGGCTTCAAGAGTCTCACCCAGGAACTCGCCCATTTCTTTCGCGTTCTCCATGACGCCGTTGTTGAGCAGCTCATCTAAAACTACCAGTCCTGCGGCGCATGCCAGCGGGTTTCCTCCGAATGTGGAGCCGTGGTCGCCGGGTTCAAAGGCTGAGGCGACTTTGTCCTTTGCAAGGATGGCGCCGATAGGAACTCCGCCTGCCAGGCCTTTGGCGCTGGTGATGACATCAGGGATAACGCCTGCGGTCATGTATGCGTAAAGGTCGCCGGTCCTGCCGACTCCTGACTGGATCTCGTCGAATATGAGGACGATGTCCTTTTCATCGCACAGGGCTCGGGTCTTCTTCAGAAAATCAGTGTCAGCCGGTGTGATGCCGCCTTCGCCCTGGATGACTTCCATGATGATGGCAGCAGTCTTATCTGTGACTTTCGAAGCCAGCGCATCGAAATCGTTATATGGTGAATAAACGACTCCAGGAAGCAGAGGACCGAAGTGTTTCTGGTACTTGGGCTGGGCCGTTACTGTCAGCGATCCGCAAGTCCTGCCGTGGAAGGAGTTTTCCATGGCGATGATCTCGTTCTTTTCAGGATCTTTCAGAGACGCGTATTTTCTGCTGAGCTTCAGGGCTCCTTCGATGGCTTCAGCACCGCTGTTGCAGAAGAAGACTCTGTCAAAGTCAGTGTTCTCAGTGAGCATCTCAGCCAGCTTCAGCTGCTGGTCCGTGTAGTAAAGGTTGGAGCAGTGGATCAGTTTCTCAGCCTGCTCTGCGATGGTCTTCACCAGACGTGGGTGGGCTGAACCCAGGGAATTGACCGCGATGCCGGCAACAAAATCAAGGTATTTCTTTCCTTCTGTGTCGTACATCCAAACCCCGTCGCCTTTTTCCAGACATACCGGGAAGTGCCCGTATGTGTTTATAAGTACTTTATCTCCTCTTTCCTGTGCGTTCATATTTCTTCCTTTCTGTATCAGTGCGGCCGGAAGGCCTTAAAGCAATGCCGCCGGAAGGCGGCATCATTTCTCATATATCAGCGATATCTGTCAGCGCTTGTCTTTCTCCACCATGGTGCCGATACCCATCGGAGTGAAGATCTCCAGAAGCAGGCAGTTCTCTACGCGGCCGTCGATGATGTGGACGTTGTTTACACCGCGGGAAACAACTGATCTGCAGCATTCGATCTTAGGTATCATGCCGCCGGATATAGTGCCGTCTTCGATAAGCGGATCGATCTCTTCAAGACCCATGAAGTTGATGACTGATTCCGGATTATCGACGTCTTTCAGCACGCCCGGAACATCTGTCAGGAACAGCAACTTCTCAGCCTTCAGAGCCACAGCCACATCCATGGCAGCATAATCTGCGTTGATATTGTATGTATTACCGTCATCGTCCTGGCCGATAGGCGCGATGACAGGTATGAAGTCATTGTTGATCAGGGAACAAAGCAGCTCGGTGTTGACTTTGTCCACTTCTCCTACGTGTCCGTAGTCTACGCCTTCTTTTTCGAGTTTTTTAGCTCTGATGGTGCCGCCGTCTTTTCCGCTGATACCGATGGCGCGAACGCCCTTGGTCTCGATCTCGGAGACGATGGACTTGTTCACTTTTCCGGAAAGGACCATCTCGACCACTTCCATGGCCTCGTCGCTGGTGACTCTCAGTCCGTCGATGAACTCGGACTTCACGTCAAGCCTTCCAAGCATGGCGTTTATCTCCGGGCCTCCGCCGTGTACCAGCACAGGTTTCATGCCGACCAGCTTCATCAGAGCGATGTCGTTGATGATGGTGTCTTTCACCTGCGGGTCGGTCAGGGCGCTTCCGCCATATTTGATGACGATGGTCTTGCCGTTGAGCCTTTTGATGTAAGGCAGCGCGTCTACCAGTATCTGCGCTTTTTCAGCATATGAAATCATTTTAATCTCCTTATGATCTGTACTCTCCGTTGATCTTCACGTATTCGTATGTCAGATCGCAGCCCCAGGCCTTGCCTGAAGATGCGCCTTCTTTAAGGTCTGCTGTGATGTATATGTCGTCTTCGCCCAGGATCTCAAGTGCTTTGTCCTCATCGAAAGCAACCGGTGTGCCGTCTTTCAGCACAGGAAGCTCGCCTTTGGCGCTCCTGAATGTAACGTCCACTTTTTCAGGGTCAAAGTCTTCGCCGCTGTATCCCATGGCGCAGAGCACCCTTCCCCAGTTGGCGTCGGAGCCGAAGATGGCAGCCTTAAGGAGCGATGACTTGATCACTGATTTTGCGATGGCTCTTGCTTTGTCCTCAGATTCTGCGTTGATCACTTCTGTTTCAATGAACTTAGTGGCGCCTTCGCCGTCGCGGACAAGTTCCTTTGCCAGGTATTCATTGACAAAGTAAAGGGCGTCTTTGAAGGTCTCAAAGTCTTCTCCCTCAGCTGTGATCTCAGCGTTTTCCGCCTGACCGTTTGCCAGCAGGAAGATGGAGTCGTTGGTGGAAGTATCACCGTCAACAGAGACCATGTTATACGTAGTCCCGATAGTTTCTTTCAGCGCCTTGTCCAGCATTTCATATGAGATGCTGCAGTCTGTTGCGACGAAAGCAAGCATTGTGGCCATGTTAGGACAGATC
>CAMCER010000144.1 GCA_945873875.1 uncultured Clostridia bacterium | reverse complement strand
CGAGTCAATATTACCAGCCTTTAGAGCTGTCAGAAATGACGGCAGGCATTTTTTTATGAGAACAGAGACTTTAACGCCCTGTTTGATCTTCGTATAGAACATGACTATGAACATGCATAAAACAGTGATGGCGACAGACACCAGTATTACCGGGAACAGCAGCAGCAGTTCACGGAGACGCCCGTCCAGAAGGAGCACTGCAGCCAGTACTATCGCAAAGAGCGGTATGATCCTGCCTATCCACTCACACATTTTCATTCCTACTGCGTTGATCTGATAGATGATATTGGTAAGCCCTTCAGCCCTTTTGCCTGTTGCAGCAACTGCAAGGCTTAGGGTTATGGCAAGCAGCAGAAGCTGCGGAGTGTCGGCTTCAACGAACGGCGAGAAAATATCATTCGGGACCACCGAAAGGATGCCGTCAAAAACAGAACCGAAATGACTTTTCCCGGGATCCAGATGTCCTGTTTTGCTGAATATCACCAGATCGCTGAAAAGCAATGCTATGATGCCCATAAGAAAACTCAGTACGAAATACCTGACTATGATGGATATGCTGTTTCCACCCTGATCTGATATGCCTACTGCATTGAGTACGACTGTAGACACCATAAAGAACAGTATGGGCCCTGCAACGCAATAGAATATTTTAGTCATTATTTCAGCAATAGGATCAAGCACTTCATCATTGAGCAGCATCTGATCTGAATGAGACAGCCAGTTTACAGCTACAGCTCCGGCAATGACACCGATGACCATAGCTGTCAGCATCTTCAGAGCCGGATTCATCTGCAGCCGCTGAAGAGGGATCTTCACGATATTTATTCCGGAAGAATAACTGAATACAGGATTGAGGCCGATGGATGTCAGCGGTTTTCCTCCAAGTTCTGAGGATTCATTTTCAGACTTCTGAAGAGGATTGAAAAGTTTTCCCTTTTTTTCTATCCTGATCTGCGGCCTACCGAAGTTTATTATCGCAAGAAGATCAAATGTCTCATCTTCCCCGAATTTTTCACGCATACGAAGGAGTATCTCTTCTACGATGAGACGAAGTCTGAGACGGTTTCTTTTTTCCATCTCAAGTGACGATGAAAAGGATTCGACATCTTCTGACACCTGGTCGATGGTTTCATCGGTGAAACTTATATCTTCTCTGGTAATAGATATCTCTGAAGATTCTCTGCGGTATACCGTAAAGACGATGAGAACAGAAAGCGATACAGCTATGCTGTACAGCGAGACTCCTACGGGCAGCACTTCCTGTAATATACTGCAGGCGAACGGAAGCAGCATAAGACAAAGGAATGCATTGTATTCCCTCCTGTGAAAAGCTTTACGGTTGCGTACCGTCTGTATGAACAAGGGCACGAAAGCCAGATATACGATGACTGAATCCAGCCAGTATACCTTTCCGGGAACGAAACGGTTCTGTTCATCAAAACTGTAGTAGAAGTTAAGAAAATATGACAGGATCA
The DNA here is from genome assembly GCA_945873875.1 of uncultured Clostridia bacterium. The sequence goes on along the minus strand of CAMCER010000144.1, from coordinate 2,369 downwards.
TCAGCAATATACCGAGCCCGCACATGATAAACACAAGTCTTCTGAGATTTCTGCTCTGACTGCCCCCTCTTACCTCTATTCTTCTCCAGAGATAACCCATCTCAAATATAATGAGGATGAAAACAGCGAGGAACAGAATCAGATTAGAAGCCCTGACTACGACATATCCCGTCTGCGAACTGTCGCCATCGAAAAAAAACGCCAAAGCTTCTGACGCACTGAAAACCATACCTGCCATCAGCGACCAGAACATCATAAGAGATGCTTTAGGATCCTTTTTCCTTTTTGCGATTGTATACACCGCTGCAAAGGCGCAGAAAATCGCCATACAGGAGTCTATCACAGCATTTACGTATGTCTCGATCGTCATCTAATTCTCCCGACCTGTCATCAGAAACCAAGTTCTTCATTTACTAATATAACATGTATCCTGCCTGTATTGCACATTCTGGTCACTACAGTCATACAGCAAACTGTATGATCTTTTATGCTGCAGTCTGTGCATCTGCCTGTTACCGAACAGGGTGATTCAATGCCCAGCCTTATGGCATTTGCCGGTGTCGCATCCTGTTTCACCCGTTTTATGGCTGAATCAACATCAGCACATACTTTATTCATACCGGCTATCACTACCACCTGTCTCGGACCGTAGCAGAGAGCTGCCACTCTGTTTCCATTACCGTCAATATTCACAAGTTCACCATCGACAGTCAAAGCGTTAGTGCTCATGAAAAAAACGTCAGATGTAAGAGCTCTGGTCTTTTCAGCATATTGTTCTTCTTTTGTCTCAGGCGCATATCCATCGATCACCTCTATGCTCCGCTGATCATCCATTTTCCTGAGTTCATCTCTGATACCCAGCTGATCCAGTGTAGCAGAACCGCCCCATGAGACTTTCATTCCTGAAGTGACGAAGCGAAGCGCCCTTGCTTTTGCTTCTTCCGCTGTCTCACAGAATTCTGCGCTCATGCCGCGCTTTTCAAGATTCTTAACGATGTACCTGCCTCTTCTCCTGTTAGCCTCCTGTACATTTTCATTAAACATTTTCTTACCTCTCAATCACCCAGTATGACGCTTCCGCCAATAAATTCACGAAGAATTGAATTATTAGCTATTATGGAATCGTCTTCTATAGTTTCGAAAAACTCAAGAAATCTCAGAATACTCACAGCTACTGCATGTTCTTCCTGGTCTTTTCCTATACCGCGAAGAAGTTTCTCAGAGTACTTCTTAAGAACAGAGATCTCATAAAGATGAGATGAATTGAAGACCACATTGCTTTCATCAATGAACGGGAATATATTTTTCTCCTCTCCCCTTCTGACCTTGGGCCAGTCGTTTATAGTGGTCTCTGGCGAGTGACCTCTGTAGTTAAAGTCTCTGACCATACGTCTGAGCATTCTTACATCCGATGCCGGCACCCTGTTATGTTTGTCGATGTTAAGATTTATGAACGGACTTATATATATCTTGAATTTTTCATTCGGACTAATATCAGCAGTCAGTTTCTCATTCAGTCCATGTATGCCTTCGATCACTATGGGCTGATTCTTACTGATCGAGGTTATGCGTTCACCGAAAACCTTTTTACCGGACATGAAATCGAACCTGGGCATGTCTACTTCTCTGCCCTGGAGCAGGTCGTTCATGTTGGAGTTGAAAAGTTTTATATCAAGAGCGTCCAGATCTTCGTAGTTATACTCCCCGTGTTCGTCTCTGGGTGATTCAGATCTTTCAACAAAGTAGTCATCTGTTCCAAGATAAAGAGGTTTAAGACCATTGACCCTGAGCTGTGTGCAAAGTCTGCGGGCAAAAGTCGTCTTTCCCGAAGAAGACGGCCCTGCTATAAGTATGATCCTTTTATGCTGCCTGTGTATCATGTCAGCGATATCTGCTATCTTTTTTTCATGGAGAGCTTCAGAAAGCTGGATGAGTTCCCTGTATCCGCCCTTCCTGATTATCTCATTGAGATCCTCAACATACGAAACCTCCATGAGTCTGTGCCATTTCTTTGACTCGATATAAGCATAATAAAGCATGCTCTGTTCCAGATACGGACCCACTTCATTAGGGTTCTTCTCACTGGGATATCTTAACAGAATGCCGTTTTTGAATTTCATCAGATCAAAAAATCTGATGTAACCTGTGCTGGGCACCATCATGCCGTAGAAAAGATTGCGGCAGTCTTCTATGGAATAGAACTGTACGTTCTTCACGTCTTTTCTCTTTTCAAGAAGCCGCATCTTCTCTGTCATGCCCTGCTCTTTCAGCCATTTCATGACATCGTCACGGGCGATGACTTCTTTCTTCAGAGGGATGTTGGCGTCAATGATCTCCCTCATCCGCTCAGCTATCTTATCGACTTCTTT